>BQJQ01000060.1 GCA_021604785.1 Phycisphaeraceae bacterium | reverse complement strand
GGAATGGGATAAAGCCACGTGCGGCGTCGGCGGCGTGCGCGCGCGCATCGATGCGCACGTCCACCTCCACCCCAGGTTCGACGCCGCGGTGTTCCTCGACCATGCCGTGCGCAACGCCGGGGGCACGCCCGTCCTCTGCCTCACCGAATCCGTCGGCGTGGACCGCTTCGCCGAACTCCTCGCCACAGGCGCCGCCGGCGACTGGACCATCGCGCCCACCGCCGAGCCCGAATCCGCCATCGCGACCCGCGGCTCAGAGACCGTCGTCCTGATCGCGGGCCGTCAGGTCATTCCCACCGAGCGCCTCGAGGTCCTCGCCCTCGCGACGCGCGCGAGCATCCCCGACGGCTTGCCGCTCGACGCGACCATCGACGCGGCCCTCGCTGCCGATGCGATCCCTGTCCTCCCCTGGGCCATGGGCAAGTGGTGGGGAGCCCGCGGAGCGCACATCACGCAAACGCTCGGTGCCCGCACGGACGTCTTCGTCGCCGACCAGGCCGGCCGCCCACGCACCGCGCCCGGGTGCCCGGTCCTCGCCCGCGCGCGGGCGTGCGGGCACATCAACCTCCCCGGGTCCGACCCGCTCGACCTCGACGCCCACGTCGCCCGCCCCGCGTCGTACGGGTTCACCCTCGCCGACGCCGGCTCGGAGGCGTTCGCGCTCGACGCCTGCTCGCCCGCCGCCGATCTGCGCGCGCGGTTGCGGGCGCTCAAGTCCTCCCCCCCCGTGCTCGGCACGCGCACCTCGCTCCCATCATGCATCCGCGACCAGATTGCCCTCCGCGTCTCCAGGCGCAGGAAGACGACGCGATGAGTGCGCGCACCGTCCACACCCTGCCCGAGCTCGCCGAGCGCGACCACGACCTCGTCGTCATCGGCGGCGGGATCCACGGGTGCCTCGCCGCCCTCGAAGGCGCCCGGCGCGGGCTCCGCGTCGCGCTCGTCGAGGCCGACGACTTCGGCGCCGCCACCAGCTGGGTGTCCCACCGCATCCTCCACGGCGGGCTCCGCTACCTCCAATCGCTCGACCTCGCCCGCGCCCGCCAGTCCATCGCCGAACGCCGCTGGTTCCTGCGCACCTTCCCGGATCTCTGCGAGCCGCTCCGGTGCGCCCTCCCCCTCTACGGCGACGGCCTGCGCAAGCCCCTCCCCTTCCGTGCCGCCCTCGCCGCCAACGCCGTGCTTTCCGCCCGGCGCAACGCCGCGGTGCGCGCGGACCGCCACCTCCCAATGGGCACGGTGGTCCCCGGGCACCGCGCCGCCGAGGTGCACCCCCACGCCGCCCGCGAAGGGCTGCTTGGCGTCGGCGTCTGGCACGACGGGCTGGTCACTTCGCCCGCGCGCCTGACGATGGAGATCCTCCGCTGGGCCAGTTCGCTCGACGCGAAGGTCGCCAACGGCGCGCGGGCTGTCGCCCTCCGCACCGCCCGCGCCGGCGTTGTCGGCATCGAAGTCGAGGATACCGCCACGGGTGATCGCCACACCCTGCGCACCGCCGCGGTCATCAACGCCGCCGGCCCGTGGAGCGCCGAAGTCGCCGAATCGCTCAACCCCGCGAGCCGCACGCCCACGCGCCCGTCGCTCGCGTTCAACCTGCTCCTCGACCGCCCCGCGCCCGACGGCGCGTGCGGTGTCTCTGCGCATGGGCCTGACGCGCACACCTACTTCCTCGCTCCTCGCTGCGGCATGATGATGGCCGGCACCACCCACCTCGCGCTCGACGCCTTCCGCGACCGCCCGACCGAAGCCGAGGTGCGCGCGATGGTCGATGGTTTGAACGCCGCCGCCCCGGGCCTGCACCTGACCGACACCGACGTCTTGCGCATTGACGCGGGCGTCCTCCGCGCATCCCCGGACGACCCCGCCGAGCCCAGCGACCGGGCGGCGGTGACGACCCACGCGCACCACGGCGGGCCAGCTGGGCTCATCACGCTCTCGGGCGTGAAGTACACGACCGCGCGCGCCGAAGCGGCCCGCGCCCTCGCCGCCGCCGTCGGCCAACGTCCGATCACCCCCGCGGGGCGCACCCGCCCGGCCCCCGCCCCATGGGCCGCCGGGCTGGCCCTGGCCCACCCCGCCTGGGCCCGCGATGCCGACCTGAGCGCCCACGCGGACGCCCTGCACGCCCTGATCACCGCCGAGGGGGTCCGGACGCTCTCCGATCTCGTGTATAGAAGGTCCGAATGGGGGCAGGACCCGCGCACACTCGCGGGTGTCGGGGCCCGGATCGCCGATGCACTGGGGTGGGATGCCGCTCGAGCCGATCGGGAGGTCACCGATCTGGGGCAAGCTCTTGCATCCCGGGGCCCGATGACCGCTGGAGAGGCCCGATCCCGAGCCGATGAGGAGCCCGCGCGCCCGTGACCGCCGCCGCCGCCAACCCGCCCGCCGGACCGCTGCGCGTGCTGGTGCTCGCGCCGCACGCGTTCTACATCGACCGGGGAACCCCGATCGACGTGGACATCCTCGTCCGGGCGATCACCGCGCGCTCGCACACGGTCGATTTGCTGGTTTACGACGAGGGCGAAGGGCGGGACTACGCCGGGCTGACGATCGAACGGGCGGGCGCGCCGAAATGGCTCGGTCACATCGGGCCTGGGTTCAGCGTCAAGAAACTGGTTGCGGACGTCTTCATGTTCTGGCGCGCGATCGGGCTGGTGCGCAAGCACGACTACGACCTCGTCCACGCGGGCGAGGAGTCGGTCTTCATGGCGATGGCGATCAAGCTGTTCTTCGGCATCCCGTACGCGTACGACATGGACTCGTCGATCGCGCAGCAGATGGTCGAGAAGATGCCCTGGCTGCACCCGGTGGCGGGGGTGTTCAACTGGTTCGAGGCGCGGGCGATCCGGGGTGCGATCGCGTGCTCGCCGGTCTGCAACGCGCTGGGCGACCTGGCCCGCGAGCGCGGGGCGAAGCACATCGAGGTGCTGCACGACATCTCGCAGATCGACCCGGACGTGCCGACCGATCCCGCGGGTGTGCGCAAGAAACACGCGATCTTCGATCCGATCTTTATGTACGTCGGGAATCTTGAGACGTACCAGGGTGTGGGGTTGCTGCTCGAGGGGTTGGCGCACGCGCGGGCGGACGGCGTTGGCGCGCATGTTGTGGTTGCCGGCGGGTCCGACGCGCACATCGAGAAGTACAAGACGAAAGCTGCGGACCTGAACGTGCACGACCACGTGACTTTCGTCGGGCGCTGGCCGGTGGAGGATCTGGGGGCGTTGCTCGCCGAGGCGGACGTGCTGGTGGCGCCGCGCACCCGGGGCATCAACACGCCTCAGAAGATTTTCCCGTACATGCACTCGGGCAAGGCGGTGCTGCTGACGAAGCTTCCCACGCACACGCAGCTGCTCGACGGGTCCGAGGCGTGCCTGGCCGAGGCGACACCCGAGGCGTTCGGGAGGGCGATCGGCGAGCTCGCGGCGGACCCCGGCCTGCGCGCGAAGCTCGGCAAGGCCGGGCGTGCGTTCGTCGAGAAGAACCACACCTACCCTGCGCACCAGGCGCGGGTGGATGCGTTGTACGCGTACATCGCCTGGCAGCTGGGCGCAAACAATACGGATGCGGCGCACGTGACGCCGGCGGGGGAGAGCACACGATGAAGGTTCTGGTCACGGGCGCTACGGGTTTCACGGGCAACGGGCTCACGCGGCGGTTGCTCGCCGACGGGCACGAGGTTGTCGGGCTCGACAACCAGAAGGGCTTGTTCTGGGATGAGCTGAGCGCGCTGGGGGCGGATCTGCGTATTGGATCGGTGACGGACGAGGCGGCCGTCCGCGCGGCGACGGAGGGGTGCGAGATCGTCCACCATCTCGCCGCGGCCTTCCGTCAGCTCGACGTGCCCGACAGCCATTACGACGACGTCAATGTCGAGGGCACGCGCGTGGTATGCCAGGCCGCCCTCGACTGCGGCGTCCGGCGCGTCATGTACTGCTCGACCCAGGGCGTGCACGGGCACATCGAGCACCCGCCGGGCGATGAGAACTCACCCATCGCACCCGCCGACCACTACCAGCTCACCAAGTACAAGGGCGAGGAGGTCGTGCAGGACTTCGTCGCCAACAAAGGCCTGAGCGCTGTCATCGTGCGCCCGACGGCGATCTACGGCCCGGGCGACCCGGCCCGGTTTCTGCACCTCTACAAGCTCGCCCGGCGCGGCACGTTCCACATGTTCGGGCGCGGCAAGACCTTCTACCACCCCGTCTACATCGATAACCTGGTGGACTGCTTCATCCTCGCCGCGGAGAAGGGCCCGGACGGGCGCGCGTACCTCGCGGCCGACGAGGAGTACTTCGCGATCGAGGAGCTGGTCAAGCGCGTCGGCAAGTCGATCAACGTGGACGTGAAGGTGCGGCACTGGCCATTCGCCCCGCTCTACGCCGCGGCGTGCGTGTGCGAGCTGGTGTGCAAGCCGCTGAAGATCTCGCCGCCGCTCTTCCGGCGCCGTGTGGATTGGTTCCGGCAGGTGCGGGCGTTTTCTATCGACCGCGCCCGCGATGAGCTGGGATACGATCCGAAGGTCGGCATCGACGAGGGGCTGCGGCGGACGGGCGTGTGGTACAAGGAGAACGGGTACCTCTGACCCGATCCACCCATGTGCGGCATCGCCGGCTTCATCACGACATCGCCCCGCGACGAGCGCACGCTCGAGGCGGTCGGCGCGTCGATTGCCCACCGCGGCCCGGACGACTCGGGCACCTGGCGCACGAAGGCGGGTGACGCCCACGTCGCGCTCGTCCACCGGCGGCTGTCGATCATCGGGCTCGAGGACGGGCACCAGCCCATGACGAGCGCCGACGGGCGGTTTACGGTCGTCTACAACGGCGAGTTGTACAACTACCCGGAACTGCGCGCGGCGCTCGAAGCCGACGGGGCCGTCTTTCGCACAAGATGCGACACCGAGGCGCTGCTCCATCTGTATGAGCGTCACGGCCCGGACCTGGTCCATCATCTCCGCGGCATGTTCGCGATCGCGATCTGGGACGATCGGGAACAGACACTCTTCTGCGCGCGCGATCACCTCGGGCAGAAGCCGTTCTTCTTTGTGCACGACGATGGCGCGTTCGCGTTCGCCAGCGAGATCAAGGCGATCCTCGCGTCTGGGCTCGTCGAGGCGCGGGTGGACATGGACTGCCTGTGGCACCACACCGGGCTGCGGTTTTGCCCGGGAGATTCGACGCTTTTTGCCGGCGTGCGCAAGCTCGGGCCGGCAGAGCGGGCGACGTTTCACGCGCGCACCGGCTCGTTCGCGATCGATCGGTACTGGACGCTCGATTACCGCGACAAAGAATCATGGTCGTTCGACGAGACGCTCGACCGGCTCGAGACGATGCTCGGCGGCTCGGTCCACGCGCACCTGCTCGCGGACGTTCCCACGGGCAGTTTCCTGTCCGGCGGGATCGACTCGTCCACTATCGCGGCGCTCGCCGTGCGCCATACGGGCAAGGGGTGGCCGACGTTCTCGATCGGCGTGGGCGACCCGGACTATTCCGAACTGCCCGCGGCGAAGCTCGCCGCCGAGACGATCGGGACCGAGCACCATGAGCGGTCGGTGAACCCGGACCTGTTCCTGATGCTCCCCGACGTGCTCTGGCACCTCGAAGAGCCGGGCGACCCGCACGCGATGGGGATTTGGCTGCTGAGTCAGGCGGCGCGCCCGCACGTCAAGGTCGCACTGGGCGGTGACGGAGGGGATGAGGCGTTCGGCGGGTACACCCGGTTTGCGCGCTCGCGGATGCTCGATGCGTACTCGGCGATCCCGCGGTTCGTGCGCACGGCGGTGTGCGCCCCATTGATCAACATGCTGCCCGAAGGGTTCAGCTACTACACACTCGCGGGCAAGGCGAAGTGGGCGCACGAGATGTCGCTTCGCTCGGGCGCCTCGCGGCAGGCGTTGGCGCTGACGTATTTTCGGTTTACCGAGGCCGAGCGTCGTCGGCTGTTCACACCCGACTCGATCGCCGCGGTGGGGGACCCTGACACGGACCGGTTCATCGCGGCGGTGCACAACAGCGACGTCTGCACCACCGAACTCGATCAGCTCATGTACACCGAGCAGATGACGCGGATGCCCGAGCACGATCTGCGGATCGCCGACCGGATGTCGATGGCCCACTCACTTGAGTTGCGCGCACCGATCATGGACCGCGAGGTCTGCCAGTTCGCCGCCAGCCTGCCAGCGGCGTACAAGATCCAGCCCGGCAAGCTGAAAATGATCCTCCGCGAGCTGTGCCGACGGTTCTACCCGGACGAATTCGTGGACCGCAAGAAGTACGGGTTCGGGTTCCCGATGGCGCGGTGGTTCGCGGACGAGCTGGCGCCGTTCGTACAGCGGGTGATCGACGAGGGCGAGATCTTCGAGCTCGGGCTGCTACGGCGCGAGCGGGCGCAGGAGATCTTCGACGAGCACCGCGGGAGGAAGACGGACCACAACTTCAAGATCTGGAACCTGATCAACCTTGAGGTGTGGCACCGGGTGTGCATCACCGGGCAGCCGCGCGAGGAGTGCCGGGCCTGGCTCGCCGAGCGGCTCGGGCAGGGGCAGGCTGCGCGGGCGGAGGGTGCGTGATGGGCGCCGTCTTCGGCATCTTCGGGAACGCGACGCGGGATCAGCTCGAAGCGATGGGTCACCGGCTTTCGCACCGCGGCGGCGTTGTCGCAATCAAACCGGTCGATAGTGCCGGGTGGCTCGGCGTTGTAACGCACGAACCGGCCTCGCGGATGATCGTCGTCGACGGTGACGGCATCGCGTGCCACGCGAGTTTGTACGACGCGGGTGATGCCGTCACCGCGCTGTCGGCGGCGGTCGAGGGCGGGGGGCGCGATGTCGAACGGGTGGACGGCGACTTTGCGCTTGCTCGGATGGATGCGCGTGCCAATCGGCTGACGATCGCGCGAGATTTCGTCGGGTCGTTCCCCCTATATTGCGCGCGCACGGCGTCCGGGGCTCTCGCGTTCGCGTCGGAGTACAAGGCTCTGCTCGCGCTGGCTGGCGTGGGTGAAACGCCGGACGTCGACGCGCTGCAGTTTCTCCAGCACGGCAAGCGGCTGCCGGTCGGCCAGACGCTGCTGTCGGGGGTCTGGGAGGCACCGCCTGGGTGTGTGATGACGCTCGACGCGTCGGGCGAGACCGTCGAGGAGCACCGGTTCGCGCCGATCACACCGACGGGGCGCGTGACGGGCGTGCGAGACGCGTGCGAGTTGATACGAGAGCGCTTCGAGCAGGCCGCGGTGCGCCGCGCGGGTGGCGACGAACCGCTCGGGCTCGCGCTGTCGGGTGGGATTGATTCGATCGCGATGGCGTTCCTGTTCCGGCGTTTGTGGCCGGAGCGGCGGCTGCTGACGTTCACCGCTGGGTCGCATGGGCGGGATCACGAGATCGTGACCGCGCGCCGGGTCGCCGAGGCGGTGAACGCGGAGCATCACGAGATCATCACGCCGGCGTCGATGCTGGCCGAGACGATGCCGCTGCTGGTATGGCACATGGAGGACCCATACTCGCGGTCCGAGACGCTGCAGCTGTTCGAAATCGGGCGGGCGGCGGCCGACGCCGGGTTGCGTGTGCTGCACCACGCGCAGGGGGCGGACGGGATGTTCGCCGGGATGCCCAAGTATGGGCTGCTTGCGCTGATGAACAAGTATCCGTTTGCGCGCAAGTCGCTGCAGGAGTTCTATACGTTTACTCAGCTCGGGCTTCCGCCGCGTCGGACGCTCGCAAGGCTGGGCGTGTGGGCGAAGTTCCGTGGGTCTGTGGCGCCTGTGCCGCGGGTGATCGGGGGGGAGACGCCCGCGCCGATCGAGTGGCCGAGTGCTGGGGCGCAGTTTATGAACCGCGTGACCGGCGGCGGTTTTCAGAAGGGCGTGTGTCAAGACGTGCACAAGTTTGAACGCCCATGGGCGGCGTTTGGCGTCGAGGCACGCACGCCGAACCACGACATGGATTATGTTCGTGCTGCATTTTCCATCGACGATCGGCTGAAGATCAGGGACGGGCAGCAGAAGTGGATCTTTCGGCGGGCGATGGAGCCTTGTGTTCCCGAGGAATTTCGACGGATCCCCAAGTTCCCGCAGCGTATGGAGGCGAATCTGGAACTCGCAGACGCGCTCGACGCGATGACGGACAAGATGCTTTCGCCAGCGGATGTGCGCGAGCGGGGGATCTTCGCGCCCGGCTCGGTCGAGAGTCTGCGCCGATCGGACCGATCAAAGCCATACTCACACGAGGGCGGCATGCGCCTGTGGACGGCGATCATGACCGAGCTGTGGGCGCGGGCGTTTGTGGACCTGCGCGGCGAGCCTCCCGAGCCGCTCGGTGCACACGCACAGGAGCCGATCCATGGCTGAAGTCCGCGACGCGGTGCATGATGTCTCGACGAGCGCGCTCAAGCGGTACCAGGGCGTCGTCGTGGGCAAGCCGGGCTTGGGTTCGCTGGCCGGGTTCGAGCTGGGGCACCTGATGAGCCAGAACGTGCCCGGGGCGTTGGGGTTGGTGCTGCGGAAGAAGCTGCTGGCGCGGCTATTCGGGCGGTGCGGGTCGTCGCCCGTGCTCGGGCAGGGGCTTACGCTGCGCTGCCCGGGCAAGATCCATGTCGGCGACCGCTTCTCGATCGATGCGCACGGCGTGCTCGACGGGCGCACCGAAGAAGATGTCGGCATCCGGTGCGGCGACGGCGTGCTCTGCGGGCACAACGCGACGCTGTCGGCGAAGGGTGGGCGGATCGTGCTGCGCGACCGGGTGCAGGTCGGCGTGCACTGCACGATCCTGAGCGCGCCGGGGTGCACCGTCGACATCGGCGAAGACATCGCGATCGGCCCTTATTCATTCATCGGCGGCACCCGGTACAACCACGGCGACCTCGAGAGGCCCATCGCCGATCAGGGCCACGATCGGCGCGGCGGCGTGACGATCGGGGCGGGGACGCTCGTCTATGCGCGTGCAACGATTATCGACGGCGTGACGATTGGCAAGGGCGCGGTCATCGCGGCGGGCGCGGTCGTGAACAAAGATGTGCCGGACTTTGCGATCGCCGCGGGCGTGCCGGCGAAGATCGTTGGTTCGCGGAAGGACGCGTCGTGACCGAGGCGGGCGAGCCAATCCCATCGGCTGAGGCCGTGCCCACGGAGGCGCCGGTCGCGGACCCGTACCACCGGGGCGGGCAAACGGACGAGGCGCGTCCGCCGAAGAAACTGTGGAAGCGTGCACTGGGGTGGTCCAAGTGGCTTGTCTCGGCGGCGTTGATCGCGTGGGTATTGACGCGGACGGACCTGGGGGCGATCGGTAAGGCGCTCAAGGCGGTCGACCCGCGGTACATCGCCGGGGCGTTCGGGCTGATCCCGCTGGGGCTGGTGATCGGCGCATTCCGGTGGCGGTGGTTGCTCGCGGCGAACGGGGTGCGTGCGTCGATCCCGTTCCTCATCGGCAGCGGGTGCGTCGCGTCGTTTGTGCGCCTCTTTCTGCCGTCGACGATCGGCGGCGACGCGGTGCGCGTGTACGACTCGTGGCGTGCGGGTGCGAGCAAATCGCTTGCCGTCGCGACGATCGGGGTTGACCGATTGCTCGGTTTGTTTGCGTTGGCGCTGCTCGCGTCGGGAGCGATGGCGTTCAATCCGCGCGTTTCGTCAATTCCGATGGCGCGGTGGGTGGCGCTCGCAGCGGCGGGGGGGATGCTTGTTGTCATCGGGTGGATTTTCTTCGTCGGGCCCCGGGCGCCGGCGTGGGTGCTGTCGGTGTGGCGGATCGGGCCCGCCCCGCTGCGGAGGCCGTTCGAGAAGCTTTTCGCGGCGCTGGGCACGTTCCACGGCAAGCACGGCGCGCTCGCCAGCGTCTTCGCGCTGGGGGTGCTGCTCCAGCTGAACGTGGTCGCGTTCTACTGGCTGATTGCGCGCGGGCTGGGGCTCGAGATCAGCTTCGTGCAGATGCTCGCGGCGGCACCCATCGCGGTCTTCGTCATGCTCATCCCCATCACGATCAACGGCATCGGGCTTCGCGAAGGAATCTGGATCGTGCTGCTCGGGGCGTACGGCTTTTCGGAGGCTGACGCGGTGGCGCTGAGCTGGATCGAGCTGGGCTTGTTCGTGCTGTTCGGGCTGATCGGGGGGGTGGTCTATGCCGCGAGGAAGTGACGCCCTTGAGCATCCCGCCGCAGTCGAATTGCCCACAGACAATGTTGGCGCGGGCTGGTTCATCGTGGCGATGGTCGTGTGCACGCTGCTTGCGCTCGGCGTACGTACGTACAAGGTCGACGGCGGGAGTTTCTTCAACGACGAGTTGTACACGGTGCAGACCGCTGCGGACTTCGGCGGGACGAACCTGTCCAAGCGACTTGGGTACGTCCCCGCGAGGATCGCGTTGATGATCGAGGGCGTGGACCTCGGATCGCTCGATCTGGAACGTCCCGAGACGTGGGCGGACGCGGGGATCACGGAGCGGTCGCTGCGTCTGCCGCACGCGATCTTGGGTGTGCTGACGGTGCCAGCGCTAATGCTCGCGTCGCGGCGCGTGATCGGGGCGCGCGGTGCCGTCGCCTTCGGCGTTCTGCTCGCAGCATCGCAGTGGCACGTCTACTGGTCGCAGACCGCCCGGTTCTACATCGTCCAGTTCGTGTTCGTGAACCTTGCGCTGCTGCTCTGGTGTTCGTCGGCGCGCGCTCGCAGGCCGGTGGTGTACACGCTAGCGATGGTGTGCGCGTTCCTCGGGTTCTGGTCGCAGCCGCAGGCGCTGCTCGTATTCGGCGTGATGGGTTTGGACTGGCTCGTCGCGATGGCGCGTCGCGATCCCATCCGGCTCGCGCTGTGGCAATGGGTAGTAGGGGCGGTCGCGGTGCTCGCGTGCGTCGCGTTGCTCGGTATCGATCTCACGCAGCGGGCCGAGCAGTGGGAGCACATGGCCGGGAAAGACACGTGGCTCACGCCGCAGGAGCTGGTGCTGGGCGTGGCGTACTGGATCTGGCCGCCCGCGGCGGCGTTCGCGGGGCTCGCCGGGCTCTGGATGCTCGCGAAATACCCGCGGGCCGGCGTGCCGCTCGCGATTGGCGCGGGCCTGCCCGTGATCGTGTTCGCGGCGATGGCGCCCTTCTCGTTCATCGGCACGCGCTACGCATTCATGTGCCTCGGCCCGGCGCTCGCGATCGCCGCGGTCGGGCTCGTGCGGATCTACGATGAGCTGCGCCCAAAGACTGGCATGCTGCTCGCGGCGGCGCCGGCGGCGGCCGTGATCCTTGGGCAGCTCTTCGCGACAGCGGTCTACTTCCGCTCCGGCGGGAACTTCCACACGCCCATGCGCGAGGTCGCGTGGCACATCGCGGCGCGCAACGACGCGGGCGACACGGTCTACGCGCACGAGGACGAGGTGATCCGGTACTACGCGCGGACGGACAACGTCGCGTTCCTGCCGCGCACGCCGGACGAGGTCGCGTCCATCACCGAGCCCGCGTGGTTCGTCTTCCAGGTCTCACACGGCGGCGAGCCGGACCCGCGCTCGCAGGTGCCCGGCATGTTCTTCGAGCGCCGGTTCGGGCTCGTGCAGATCCATTCGAAGGCGGCACTGGACGTGTACCGGTACGAGCCGCACGCGGACTGACCCGCGTGTCAGTGGCGCCGGCTGAAAATCTCGCTGAGAAACCGGGTGACGAGTTTCGCCGCGGTGAACGCGCTGGCGTGGTGCCCGGGCGCCGGGCAGAGCTCGACGACGTCGAACCCGACGACGTCGGCCTTCTCCGCGACCGCTGTCAGCAGCTTGTCCACGTGCAGCCAGCTCAGGCCGCCCGGCTCGGGCGTGCCCGTCGCGGGGACGACCGACGGGTCGAACGCATCCAGGTCGATCGTCACGTAGACCTTCTTCGAGAGCTTCAGCAGCGTCCGCTCGATCCATGCGTCGTTCTGCGCGCGGAGGATCTCGTGCGCAAAGACGACCCGCGACTCGTCGATCGTCGCAGCTTCCTCGGGCGCGATCGACCGGATGCCGACCTGCACGATCGGTGCGACCTCGCGGGCGCGGGCCATCACGCACGCGTGGTTGCACTTGGAGCCGTGGTAGTCCTCGCGGGTGTCGGCGTGCGCGTCGATCTGCAAGATCGTCACGTCGTCGTGCCGCTCGGCGGCGGCCCGGATCGCCCCGATCGAGATCGAGTGCTCGCCGCCGAGCAGCACCGGGAAGACGCCCGCCTCGAACTCGCGCCGCACCGCGGACTGCACCAGCTCGGCCAACGCCTCGGGCCCGTCATCGCACTCGATGGCGTCACGCGTCGCGATGCCGCGCTCGTGGATCTGCGAGCGGGTCTGGATGTCGTACCACTCGACGTACCCGGACGCGTCGATGATCGCGGCGGGGCCCTTGTCGGCGCCCTTCACCCACGAACTCGTCTTGTCGTAGGGCACGGGGATGATCGCGATCGAGTCCGTGTCGGCGTCGAACCCCTCGGGGCGGTCAAGGAAGACAGTGTTCATGATGCGTCCCCCGCGTCGTCGGCTTCGAGGTAGGTGTAGCTTGACAGCCCGCGCTCGTAGAAGTTCTGCAGCACCCGCGCCTCGCGGACGGTCATCCTCCCGGACCGCACCGCCCGCTCGCAGTCGCGACCGAGCCGGGCCGTGAGCTGGGCGGCGTCGTGCTGCATGTACCCGAGCACCTGGGACGCGGTGTCGCCCTTGACGATCTCCTCGATCGCCCAGTGCCCATTTTCCATGCGGACGTGCACGGCGTGGGCGTCGCCGAAGAGGTTGTGCAGGTCGCCCAGCACTTCTTGATACGCACCGACGAGGAAGACACCGACGTAGTACGGCTCGCCCTTGCGCAGCGGGTGCAGCGCGATGGACGCCTCGGGCTCGTGCTCGCCGATGTACCCGCTCACCTGCCCGTCCGAGTCGCACGTGATGTCGGCGAGGATGACCCGCTCGGTCGGCGTTTCGTGCAGGCGGTGGATCGGCGCGATCGGGAAGAGCTGATCGATCGCCCACGAGTCGGGCAGCGACTGGAAGAGCGAGAAATTGCAGAAGTAGATGCCGCCGAGCAGGTCGTCGAGCCCGGCGAGATCCTCGGGCACGTCGCCCTCGGGGAGCGCTGCAACGACCCGCTGCACGCGCTCGCACGTGGACCAGAACATCCGCTCGGCCAGAGCCCGCTGCTCGAGCGTGAGGTACCCGAGCTTGAACAGACTCATCGCGGCATCGCGCGCCTGCTCGGCGTCGTGGTAACACTCGTCGTACTTCTCGGGCGAGACGCTGGTGTACGCGTCGTGCAGGTCGAGCAGCGGCTGGGGCGTGTCCGGATCGTCGGGCAGGGTGATGCCCTTGGCGCTGGCGAGCGTCTTGGGCCCCGACGCGCCGAGGATGTCGAAGACGAGGACGGAGGAGTAGGCCGTCATCGCGCGCCCGCACTCGGTGATAATGATCGGGTGGTCGATCTCTTCGCCCGTGCAGACCGAGCCGACGCGGTGGACGATGTCCGACGCGTACTCCTCGATGGTGTAGTTGATGGAGCTGGGCGAGGTGGACTGGACACCGCGGTAATCCACCCCGAGCCCGCCGCCCACGTCGAGGTACTTCATGCCCGCGCCCGCACGGACGAGCCCGACGTAGACGTGCGCCAGCTCGGTCACGATGTCCTTGACGGCCCGGATGTCCTCCATCTGGCTGCCCGCGTGGCAGTGCAGCAGCTGCAGGCAGTCGAGCATGCCCTCGGCCCGGAGCATCTCGACCATCTCAAGTGTCTCGGAGACGAAGAGCCCGAACTTGGACTTCACGCCCGCGGAGGTGGACCACCGCCCCTCGCCGCGCGCCGCGAGCTTGACGCGGACGCCGATGATCGGGCGGACGTCGTACTTCTTGGCGAAGTCGATGATGTGGTGGACCTCGGAGAGCTTCTCGACGATCGGGATGATGGTTCGCCCGAGCTTGGTCGCCAGCACCACGGCCTCGATGTACGCAGCATCCTTGAACCCGTTGCACAGGATCAGCCGGTCGTCAGGCGTGATGGCCATGACGGCGAGCAACTCGGGCTTGGACCCGACCTCGATGCCGCACCCGTAGGCGGCGCCGAACTGCTCGATCTCCTCGACGACCTGGCGCTGCTGGTTGACCTTGATGGGGAAGACCGGGCGGTACGAACCGGCGTACGCATTCTCCTTGATCGCGGTGCCAAAGGCGTCGGCGAGCGCGCGGATGCGGTCGTCGAGGATGTCGGCGAAACGGAGGAGGACCGGCGTGTTCACGCCGCGCTCGCGGAGCCCGGTCACCAACTCGAGCATGTCGATGCCGGGCTTGCCCGGGGCGCACCCAGAGCCGGCGACGACGGTGCCGCGGTCCGAGACGGTGAAGTACCCGTTCGCCCAGTCGCCCACGCGGTAGAACGCGCCGCCGTCGAAGGCATCGCCCGCGGGTTGAGCGTTGGCGGCGGAGTCGGGTTTCAGGCGCGCGGTCGTCATGCTCAACTCCTGCTGCGTGCGCGCCCGGGGCGGGCTTATCCCCTAGGCTCTTGGCCCACCACGGTTTGCGACGGAGATCATATCCATGCCCATCCGCGACTTCATGCGCGAGCACTTTCGCCACTTCAACGCCGCCACCACGGTCGACGCGGCTCAGGCCTACGCGGACCACCTCGACGCGGGCGGGTCCATGATGGTCACCCTCGCCGGGGCGATGTCCACCGCCGAGCTGGGGCGTTCGCTGGCCGAGATGATCCGCGCGGGCAAGGTCCACGCCATCACCTGCACCGGCGCGAACCTCGAGGAGGACGTCTTCAACCTCGTCGCCCACGACCACTACGAGCGCATCCCGAACTACCGCGACCTGACCGCCGACGACGAGCAGAAGCTCCTCGACCGCCACCTCAACCGCGTCACCGACACGTGCATCCCCGAAGAGGAGGCGATGCGCCGGATCGAGCGCGTTGTGCTCAAGCGGTGGAAGGCTGCTGACGAGTCGGGCGAGCCGCGCTTTCCGCACGAGTTCCTCTGCGACATCCTCCTCTCGGGCGAGCTCGAAAAGAGCTACCAGGCGGACCCGAAGAACTCGTGGCTGCTCGCGGCGGCCCAGAAGAAGCTGCCCATCTACGTCCCCGGGTGGGAGGACTCCACGCTCGGGAACATCTGCGCCGCGCGCGCGATGGATGGGTCGCTCTCGTCCACGCGCTGCGTGAAGTCCGGGCTCGAGTACATGGGCCACCTGGCGGACTGGTACTCCGAGATCGCGCCGAAATCATCGGTCGGGTTCTTCCAGATCGGCGGCGGGATCGCGGGCGATTTCCCCATCTGCGCCGTGCCCATGATCCGCCAAGACCTGCAGCGGGACGTGCCGCTCTGGGGCTATTTCTGCCAGATCTCGGACTC
>BQJQ01000059.1 GCA_021604785.1 Phycisphaeraceae bacterium | reverse complement strand
GGGCGCCGCCTGCTCGATCGGTTCGACACCGACGGCGACGGCGAGCTGAGCGCGGAAGAGCGCCTCACCATGCAGGACGAATGGGAGGTCCGCCGGTTCGAGGCTGAGATGGCTTTCACGGACCGGTTCGACCTCGACGGGGACGGCGAGCTGAACGACATCGAGCGTGCGGCGGCGGACGACTACATCGCTGCTGAGCGCGAGCAGATGCGGGCGGACTTCACCGCCCGGTTCGACGCGGACGGCAACGGGGACATCTCCCGCGACGAGCGCCGGGCCGGGTTCGAGCAGATGCGCCTCTGGCGCGAGCAGGACCAGTTTACCGATCGGTACGACTCGGACGGCGACGGGTCGATGGGCCCGTTCGACACCGAGGCGTTCCTCGCGTTGATCGCTGCGGGCGATCCCGCGGGCGACGTGAACGGCGACGGGCTCGTAGACAGCTCGGACGTGCAGGCGTACCAAGACATGCTGTCGAACCTGGACCCGAACCGGCCGGACCCGGTCGATCCGTCCGTCTTCCTCGGCGGCGGTCGTGGGGGCCCGGGCGGTGGTGGGCCGGGTGGGCGCGGCGGCGGCTAATCCGCCGGGCTCGCAAACACTCGGTATTCATGCAATAGGACAACGCCCGCGAATCCGCGGGCGTTGTCGGGTTCTCCCATGTGAGTGTGCGTTACTTGGTGACGCCGGCCAGCCTGGTGAGGCCCGAGTTGGGCGCGACGTCGTAGCCGCCAGCCAGGCGGGTGTGCATCGCGAGTGCGTCGCCGGCGATGAGGCTGGGCCCGGCGTACTCGCCGGCGTGCCCGATGACGCGCGTCGTGCCGCATGAGCCCGGGGTGTACGAGGCTTTGGGCGTGGTAGAGCCGCACCCGGTGAGGGCGCCGGCGGCCAAAGCCACACCCACGATTCCGGCGCACCGGCGTCCGGTCGTTGTCAATCGAATACGCATGTGGTTCTCCCTCTCCGCGCGAGCGCGGTCTCTCTGCGGGGTTCATCGGGTGTTGGGCGTCGGCCAAATTTGCGCGAGTCCGTGGGCCGCGTCGCGGGCCCCCGGGTGGGGGGGTGATGCGGTAGATCCGGGCGCGTCGCGTCCGAGAATGCGGTCCCGAGCTCGGACCCGTGCACGGGCCCGGTGCGTAAGGGCTTGTGCCGTGTTGGGTCTGCGCGCGGTGGCGGGCTACGCTCGTCGTGAGAGAAGTTCGTTATGGGCCCGCACGGCCGCGGGCGTGCCCGGCATCGCAAGGAATCGAGACGTGAATCAGAGCCCAATTCGTCTGCGGACGATCGTGCGCGCGGCGGCGGTGATCGCCTGCGCGACGGGCGTCGGCGTGGGGGCGCCGGTGCAGCCCGAGACCGCTGACGACACGCCGTCGCTCATCCAGCCCGACGCGCAGCGGGACGGGCTCGCCTACCCCGTCACCGGGTTCACGATCGAGTACCCGCTGGCCCACCCGGACCTGCCCGACCCCGAGGCGGTCTTCGACGTGCTCGTGCCCCTGACGCGGACGGACGCGGGGTGGCTGGGCCCGGTCGAGGGCGTCGAGCCCGAGTACATCCGGCTCGGGTCGTTCAACGACGGTCAGACGCGGACGATCTACGGGTCGGCCCTCGCGACCATCAACACGACGGTCCGCGACGCGCTCGAGGTGCGCTGGGGGCTTATCGGGCACCTGGTGACGCCGGCGATCGACGAGATCGCGTACGAAACGACATCCCAGGACCTGCGCCAGCCCGGCGAGACGGGGCTGACGATCCAGGTCTGGCGGGCCGCGGTCGGCGAGGTCCGATCGATCGGATTCGGGCAGAAGTGGGACCGGTACGCCCGCAAACGCGGCGTCGGCGACGAGCCAAAGCCTGAAGCACGCGGCTCGCTGGATCACCCGTCGCATGCGCGCATCCGCGACCGCTCGCCCGTGCAGGAGGGCGACATCCTCCGGCGCCCGGCGATGGACCGCGAGATCCACCATCTGAACAGGCACCCCGGGCGCCGGGTGGACATCTCGCTGGCCCCCTCGGGCGAGCCGGGCGAGGTGGTGCTGGATTATCTGGTGACCGAGGCGAAGGACTGGTCGGTCTATTACCAGATCTCCAACACGGGCACCGAGAACACGGACCCGTGGGTGCACCGGTTCGGGTATCTGAACAACCAGCTGACGGGGCGCGAGGACGTTTTTCAGCTGGACTACATCACCGCGGGGTTCGACGAGACGCACGCCGTGCTCGGGTCGTACGAGTTCCGGATCCACCCGTCGGGGCGGCTGCGGGCGCGGGTGTACGGGCGTTGGAACGAGTACTCCGCGTCGGACGTGGGCATCGGGGGCGACGCGTTCCTGGGCACGGGGTACGAGGTCGGGGCCGAGGTGATCGGGAACGTCTGGCAGGACGATGACCGGTTCATCGACCTGGTCGGCGGGTTCCGGTGGGAGCGGATCGAGGTCGATAACCGGTTGCTGTTCATCACGGGCGAGGAGGACTTCTTCCTGCCCTACGTCGCGGTGCGGGCCGAGCGTGTGAGCGCGCTGCGGACGTTCTTCGGCGAGGCGAAGCTCGAGGTGGGCACCGGCGGCGACCGGAACGAGATCTTCAAGCTCGGGCGGTTCAACGTCTCGGAGCAGTGGGCGACGCTCAAGGGGAGCGCGTCGTACTCGTTCTTCCTCGAGCCGCTCTTGAACCCGGATGGGTTCGAGGGGCTCAGCGATCCGAACGAGATGACGCTGGCGCACGAGATCTTCCTGTCGGCGCGCGGGCAGTGGTCGTTCAACGATCGGTTGGTGCCGAACTTCCAGCAGACGGCGGGCGGGTTCTACACGGTCCGCGGGTACGACGAGTCCGAGGCGGTGGGCGACAACGCGGTGGTCGCGACGGCGGAGTACCGGTTCCACCTCGGGCGGGCGCTGCCGGCGACGGACGAGCTTTCGACGTTTGCCGGGCGGCCGTTCCGTTTGCGTCGGACGCAGCCCTACGGGGCGGCGGATTGGGACGTGATCTTCCGCGGGTTCATGGACGCCGCGGCGGTCGCGAGCGCTGATCGGAACACGTTCAGCGAGAGCAACGACACGCTGCTGAGCGTGGGCGTGGGCACGGAGGTGCGCGTAAAGAACAACATCACGCTGCGGCTGGACTACGGCGTGGCGCTCTCGGACGTGGGTGCCGGGGCCCTCAAGCGGGCCGAGGCGGGTGATTCTCGGCTGCACTTCCAGGCGACGTTGTTGTTCTGAATTGCGGGCCTAAGTCCGGATTCTGGGGTAGGTTATGAGAAGTTGGGCGGGCGCTGACGGCGGCGCCGCCCCGAGCAGGAGCATACGAAGATGCGGAACCTCGCCACGCGCACCACGCGGCGCTCACGTGCGCTGAACACGTTCCTCGCGGCCGGGGCTGCGCTCGCGCTGGGCGCGGCGCCTGCGCTGGCGACGCCCGAGGGCGAGACCGTCGTCTACGGCGACGTGACGTTCGTCCGCAACGGCGACCACTGGACGATCTACGTGGGCGACCTGGCGATCATCCAGTGGGCGAGCTTCGATATCGACCCGCACGAGATCGTGCAGTTCATCCAGCCTGGCGCCGATTCGCGCGTGCTCAACCGGATCTTGTCGGGCTCGCCGACGACGATCGACGGGCAGCTGCTGGGCAACGGGCAGATCTACCTGGTGAACCCGTCGGGCGTGATCTTCGGCAAAGACTCGGTCGTGAACGTCGGCGCGATCTACGCCGCCGCGGGCAACATCTCGAACCACAACTTCCTCGAGGGGCGCAACCAGTTCGTGACCTCGGGCGGGTCGGTGCAGAACTTCGGCACGATCGAGGGCGACCTTGTGTCGCTGGTCGGGTCCACCGTTGCGAACCACGGAACGATCCGGGCCCGCGAGGGCACGGTGATCATGGCCGCGGGCGAGAAGGTCGTCATCGGCGAGCGGTTCGGGTCGCTGTACGTCAAGGTCACCGGGCCCTCGGGCGAGATCGTGACCGATCCGAGCACGGGCCCGTCGCTGGCGGCGGGCGACGTGTACGCGCTCGCCGCGTGGAACACGGGCACCATCGAGGCCCGCGAGACGCACATCGAGTCCACCGGCACGACGCTGGTCTCGGGGACGATCGACGCGTCCGGGCGCGAGGGCGGCACGGTCAAGATCCTGGGCGAAGCCGTCGAGTTGCACGGCGCGACGATCGACGCGACCGGCACGCACGGCGGGGGCACCGTGCTCGTCGGCGGCGGCGAGCGGGGCAAGGGGCACGACCGCACGGCTCAGATCACCGTCGTGGACGCGGACACGACCATCGCTGCGGACGCGACACGCAACGGCGACGGGGGGTCGATCGTCGTCTGGTCCGAGCAGCAGACGACGATGGACGGCGCTCTCTCGGCGCGCGGCGGCGAGCGCAAGGGCGACGGCGGGTTCATCGAGACTTCGAGCAAGGGGCTGCTGTCGATCTCGCGTGCTGTGGATGCCGGCGCCGACAACGGCGACGCCGGGCTCTGGCTGATCGACCCGACGAACATCATCATCGTGAACGGCAACACGCCGCCGGACATGACCCTCGACACGAGCTTCCTCGGCGTGGACCTGATCAACACCGCGCTGAGCATGGGCACGGGCGTGTTCATCGACACGAACAGCTTCGCCGGCGGGCAGGGGAACATCATCCAGGTCGCCGGGGCGCCGATCATCAAGTCCGGCGGCGGGCTGGCGACGCTCACCATGCGCGCCACAGGCGACATCTCCCTCTTCGGCGGCGTGTTCGATACCTCGGGCAACGGGCTGAACCTGAACCTGCTCGCGGGCACGCTGCCGGCGGTCGGGCCGACGGTGCCCGGGCGGATCGCGATTTACAGCTCGCTGGACCTCGGGCAGGGCGCGTTCCGGGCCGAGGCGGGCAAAGTGCAGATCTATGACACGGACGCGGCGCTCGCACCGATCACGGTCGATGCGTCGTGGGTGGACCTCGTCGCGCGCAACGGCGGGTCCATCGAGGTCGGCGGCGACATCACCACGACGGGCGCGATCGGCGGCACCGACTTCGGCGTCCGCATGAACGGCGGGTTCATCGGCGTCTCGGGTGATATCACCACCCACGGCGGCGCCGGCGCCCAGTTCACGAACAGTTCGGTCCTCACGCTCGCCCCCAGCGCCGTGCTGGATCTCGACGGGCGGTTCGTTCAAGACGGCGCGGGACCCGTGTTGCTCGGGGCGGACATCACGACCACGCTCGACGACGTGCTCTTCGCGGGCGACGTCACGCTGCTCGACGACGTGCTGATCTCGACGTTCGACGGCGTGAACGCTGCGACGCCCACCATCTCGTTCGCCGGGTCGATCGATTCGCTCCCGGGCGGGTTCCTCGGCTCGCCCTTCTCGCTCGGGCTCGACGCGGGCAACGGCACCGTCTTCGTCGGCGGGAACATCGGCGCAAACACCGTGCTCGACTCGCTCTCTTTCCGTGGGCGGACCGTCACGGTGCAGGACGTCCACACGGCGTACAGCCAGACGTACATCGCCGATACCGCCGTCTTCCAGGGAACCATCCTCGAATCCACCGAGGCGGCCAAGCCGACCGGGTTTGAGTCGGCCCAGATTCAGGTGCTCGGCGATGGGCTGGGCGTGCTCGGCTTTGCCGGCAACACACGCCTCGAGAACAACCTCACCGTCCGCACGGCGGGCGCCGCGACCAACCTGGTTGGCCAGGGCGACGACGTGATGTTCACCGGCTCGGTCGTGTCCGATGCGGGCCAGAACCACACGCTCACGATCGACGCGGGCGACGCCGAGGTCATCTTCGGCGACACCGTTGGCGACGCGGCGGGCAGCGCTCTGCGGCTCGGTTTCCTCGAAGTCCTCGACGGCGTCGAGACCCGTCTGTTCGGTGACGTCTACACATCCGGCGGTATGAACTTCTGGACGCCCGTCGAGGTCAACGGGTTCGATACCACGATCCACACCGGCGAGGGTGTCGCGTTCTTCGGCGACAGCGTGTACGCCGGGTACGGGTACTACGACGACGGCAAGGGCCGCGGCGATCGGCGCGAGGTTCACATCACCTTCGCGTACGACGGGGGTGCCTGGATCGACCTCGGCTCGGGGCGCGCGCCGTTCAAGTTCCGCGGCAACATCGGCACGGACTCGGCGCTCTCGGCCGGGCGCGAGTTCACGACGATCCAGTTTGGCAGCGACCTGGGCACCGTGCCCGCGTCCGCGTCGTTCCTGTTCGGTGACGGCGTGCTCCCGGGCACGGCGCTCACGCCGCTCGCTGGCAGCGACCTGAACAGCACCTACCACATCTGGGCGACCGACTCGATCGTCTTCGGCCAGGGCGAGAAGGTCACGAGTTTCGGGTCGCTTGAGATGATCGCGGACAACGGTTTCGGCAACACGCTCATCCAGTTCGGCGATGTCAACGTGCTGGGTGACTTCCTCGCGCGGGCCGTGGGGGGCGAGGTCCGCCTGCGCCTCCGCGACGCGTTCGGCGTCGAGTTCGCCGGCTCGGAGGACGACCGGTTCAACGGAGCGCCCATTTCGTTGCTCGCCGACGTCGGGGCCGAGATCATCGCGACCGGCTCGATCACCCTCGACGGCGCGAACATCACGATGGACTCGTCGGGCACCTCGTCGAGCAGCTTCTTGTTCGCCAACGACGCCGGCGCCGGCGTGGTGAACGGGCAGGGCGTGCTCGCGTACCTGGGCGGCGTCGATTCGGACGATTTCCTCTCGATGGTCCTCGCGGGCGGCATGCTCTACCCGTACGACCTGACGTTTACGCAGCCGCCTGCGATCGACTCGAACCTCGGGCTCGCCCTGCGCGACCGTGACGATTTCGAGGCGCGGTACCAGGGTCGGTACCTGCCCGACGAGGAAGTGCTCGCGGAGCTGAACCTGCAGCCGCGGGAGATCCCGGCGGACGTCATCCGCGCGAGCCTGGGCTCGGGCGTGACGTACCAGATCAACGACTACTCCGACTACGGCGCCGTCCCCGCCGGTGACGCGGGCACGGCGACGGCCGGGCTCACAATCGACCGCGTCAGCCGCCCGGCGATCGCGCGCCTGACCGACGCGTACGTTGCCCTGCTCGGCGAGCGCGTCGGCGAGGGCTCGACCGAGCGCGTCCGCTCGGCGGCGGTCAAGCAGACGCTCGCCGACGCGTGGGGCGACTACGGCGGGGCGGACCCCGACGCGTTCCGTGTGTGGGCCGCGACCAACGACGCCGACGCGGCGATGGTGCTCGGGCAGTTTGACGAGGTCTTCGCGGCGTTCGAGCGGCTTGAGCTGCCGGCGCACGAGAAGGCGATCGCGCGGGATCGGCTGGTGGACGTGCTTGTGCCCGGGCAGATGCCGCGGGATGCGTTCGAGGCGTTGTTCGCGGGGAACGGCGCCGAACGCGTCGCGACCCGCTGAATACACCGGCCCGGGGCAATCACGGCGCCGGGCGGATGTCCGCCGCGTGCGCATCGATGATGCCCAGCGTGCCGATGCGCGTGCGTTCGCCCGTGATCACAACTGGCTGAGCGACAAGGTCGAGCACCTCGCGCGGCAGGTCGGTTGAGCCATCCACCAGCAGGAGCAGGACCTCGGCGGGTGTCGGATCCGCGGGATCGTCACGCACGGCGACCATCGGGGGCAAGCCGCCCTCGATGCAGAGGATCGCGCACGCCTTGTGGGCCTTGCCGTCGCCGGGCTTCATGGCGCCGAGGAAGCATTTGCCGTCGATGATCTCGCCGCGGATGGTGGCGGGGCCGAGCGACGCCCGCGTCGGCGTGTTCGGCGGAACGTTCGAGACCACGCTGATCGCGCCCTCGTCGGGGGCGAGCTCGATGATCAGGCGCCCCTCACGCGCCAGCGGGTACCCGCGGATGCGGGCTTGCACGGGGTGTTCGGGGATGCCGCGTGCGTGTGGTCCTGACTTGCCCATCTCCGCGAGCAGGTGGGCGGTGCCGTCCACGTACAGCGTCGGGTGCGGGTAGGCGACAAGCACACCCGTCCACGTGCGTTCTTCACCTGTCTCCCAGACGGCGTCGCCCGGGTCGCGTTGGGCGCCCGCGATGAACGCGGCCCCGCCGATGAATGCGAGCATGATCGCCGGGAGTGCGATTGCGAGGAACGCCCGGTGTGCGCGCGGCAGCGGCAAGTACCCGACGTACAACCCGCCTTGCCCCTTGGGTCCGCTCACGCGTCATCCTCCGCGTTGATTTTCGCCGGCTCGACACGCGTGCCCGGCGGGTTTGCGCCTGGCTTGATCAGGATCCGCGTGCCTTCGACGCGGACGTCGTACGTCGGGATCGTCTCGGTGAACGGAGGCGGGCTCTGCCCCTCGGCGGGAAGATACTGGTACCCATGCCACGGGCAGGTCAGGCACCCGTCGATCACGCGACCCTCGCCGAGCGGCCCGCCCTGGTGCGCGCAGACGTTGGAGACGGCCGAGACCGCGCCGCCGTGGCGCACGATCGCGACCCGCTCGCGCCCGGGAAGGCAGACGACTTTTGCCGCGTTGTCCTCGATATCGTCGAGGTCCGCCGCGTGGAACCACTCGGTGTCCGCGTGCGGGGCGCCCGCGTCGCGTCGCCATTCTCGCCACCCGGCGGCCAGGTGCGCTCCCGCGATGAGCACCGCCCCGAAGACGAGCATCGCGGGGTAGAGCACGCTCGGCTCGCTCTGCAAGGCCCCGAGCGCGACGTGCAGCATCACCAGCCCGTACGCGACATACACCAGCATGTGCAGCGTCTTCCAGAAACGCGCGCCCAGATTCGTGAGCCAGAAATCATGGCTCGTCGCGGCCATCACGAAGAAGATCACCAGCGCCAGCAGGCCCAGGATCTCGAATGGAAACCCGGATACAGATCCGAAGGATCCGTACGCGCTCAAGACTGCGGATGCGGGGTTGCGCACGCCGAAGCCGCCGTAGAACACGATCGAGAGAAGCCCGTGCAGCAGCGCGATGACGAAGAACGTCACGCCGAGGTGCCGCCGGTTGTAGAGCAGCGGGGCGGCGAGCGTCGTGAACCGCGCGAGCGGACCGATCAACAAGATGAAGTGCAACAGCAGGATCGCCAGCGTGCCCAGCGCCCGGATCACCAACACGGGCGGGGCGATCTCGCCGGGCGGCGGATGTGTGATCATGCCCACCGCGACGAACGCCGCGAGGTATCCCACCACGGCGAGCGCAAGAACGAAGTCGTACACCCGCTTGTGCCGGTTCCACTGGACCCATTGGTATGCGTGCGTCACGGCGCCACCCCAAGTGCGTCCGGGCTCGGGGTGCCGGGGGCGGCGGTTGGTCGGGCGAAGGCCGCGATCAGGACCAGCACGATGATCGTCGGGCCCAGCAGAGCCCACGTGAGCGCATGACGCCGGCGTTGCGCGCGGATCATGCCTCGGCCCCGTTCGCGGTGTGACGCCGGGAGCGGATCCATCGCGTCAGCAGCAGCGGCCACAACGCGGCGGCGCCGGGCGCAAACAACAGGCGGACGCGCATCGGTGCGCCGCGTGCAACCGGGTCGAGCGTCCCCGCTCCGTGCCACACGAACGCGAGCGCAAAGAGGATACCGGGTATCGCGTAGGCGGTGAGCGCGAGCAGGATGACGTTACCGGGGTGCATCAGCTCAGCTCCGAGTGCGGCGTTGGCGGTCAATGTACCCGGAATGGCAGGCTTCGGCAGGCAACGACAGCGGTGCCGCGTGTGCGGAGCAATCCTTCCGGTCCGCACCGCTCTTCACGTGCATGCGAGAATCGCTGCTGTGGCTGGTGACTTAGACAGCAGCGGGCTCGGTGGCCTGGGTTTTTCCCGTGCCGTTGGTGGTGGCGACGGCCGGGGTGGGCGGCCGGGGCGGGCCGAACCCGGTTGTGACCGAGTTCCCAATCCCGAAGACGCTCCGCAGGGCTTCGACGGACTGGAGCGTCAGCGAGAAGACCAGCGGCACCAGCAGCAGCGTGAAGATCGTTGAGACCAGCAGCCCGCCGACCACGACCGAACCGAGCCCGCGGTACATCTCCGAGCCCGGGCCCGGGAAGAGGATGAGCGGGAGCATGCCGCCGACGGAGGTGAGCACGCTCATGAAGATCGGGCGGATGCGGGTGCGGACGGATTCGCGGATGGCTTCGAGCGGGGGCATGGTCTCGACGGCGTCGTCCTCGGATTCGCCGATGCCGCGCATGAAGTTGAGCGATTGGTGAACAAGCAGGATGGCGTTGTTGACGACGACGCCGATGAGGATGACGAACCCGAGCATGGTGAGCACATCGAGTTGTTGGGGCGCCTTGGTGGGGTCCGCGAGCGACCAGGCGTGGACGATCGCGAGCCCGGCGAACCCGCCGACGACCGCGAGCGGCACCGTGAACATGATCACGAGCGGGTAGATGAACGATTCGAAGAGCGCGCACATGAGCAGGTACGTCACGATCAGCGCCCAGACCATGCGGGCCATGATGAGCTGCGGCTGAGCGCCCAGCGCGAGCAGCGGGAACCCGATCGCGGCAACCAGGATCAACGCCCCGATGACGGCGTAGGCGTCGCGGGCCGAGCCACGCTTGACGGCGCGTGCGCCCGCGAACCCGGCGACGCCGAGCCCGCCCAGCGTGAGCAGCGCGACGAGCGCGAGCGACGCTTTGCGGAGGATGGGGTCCGGCCCGCCCTCGGCGGCCTTGCCGAACATCGCCGCGCGGACCTCGTCGAGCTTCGCCGCGGTTCCCTCGAGTCGGATCCGCATGGTCCGGTCGATCATGCCGGCGCTGCGGGCCGGGCCGATGACGTTCGCCTCGATGTCGTGCTGGAGCTCTTCGACCGTCATGCCCTCGGGCGGCTGGAAGAGCAGCGTGACGGCGGGGAGCTCCTCGATCCGCTGCACCGACTGGGGCGCGAGCGAGGGGATGATGTCCACGATCGTGTCGATGGGCACGACGCGCCCCGAGGGGGTGGCGACGGGCACGGACGCGAGCTGTTCTTTGTAGTCGAGGCGCCCGCCGACGGGGAGGACGACCAGGTCGATGGTGTCGCCCGAGAGGCGGTAGTCGCCGGCGAACGCGCCGTCGAAGAGTCCGCGGACGACGGGGGCGACCGCTTCGTTGGTGATTCCCAGCGCGCGGGCGCGGTCGTTGAGGACGAGCCGGTATTCCTGCTGGTTGAGGTTGAAGTTCCCGGGGTCGGCGGTGACGCCCGAGCCGAAGCCGTAGAGCTGTCCGCCGAGCCCGTACATCATGTCCGCGGCGGCGGTGACGCGGTCGAGATCGGGCCCGGAGATCTCGAGGTTGACGGTGTTGCCGCCGCCGACGCCGCGGCCGAAGAGGGAGGACTGACGGGCGCCGCCGAACGAGTCGGGCAGGTTCATCATGGCGTTGGTGAGGAGCTGGCCGATGGGGATGACGGTTTCTTCCATCTCGGAGGTGCCGCCGACGAACATGCCGCCGCCGAACGAGCCGATGAAGAAGTTGTCCACCGGGACGGGCTCGAACGGGGCGTGCGGTTTGCCGTCGGCTCCCATGCCCATGCGGGGGATGGGTGCGAGGTCCTGGTAGCTGCTCGGCGCTTCGAGCGAGGCGTCGAGGTAGGGCTTGATCTGTACTTCGACGCGCTCGGCCATGGACTGGAACTGATCGACGCTGAGCCCGGGCGGCGCGAGCAGCCCGCCGAAGACGAGGTTGCGGTTGCCCGCGGGCAGGTAGTCGAGCGGGGGCATGAGGAGCACGGCGCCGCCGAGGCTCGCGACGGTCATCACCACGATGACCGCGGGGCGGAGCGTCCAGGCGCGCCACCCGGTCATGAGCCAGTGGATGGCGTTGGCGAAGCCGCTCGCGATGCTGCCGAAGAACCAGTCGATCCCGAAGAAGATCACCCGCCACCCGCGCTTGCGGCCCGGGTCGTTCAGGTTGGGCGTGCGCAGCCAGCGTGATGCGGCGGCGGGGATCACCGTCACCGAGATCACCAGCGAGAGCAGCACGGACCCGACCACCGCGAGCGAAATGTCGCGGAAGAGCTGCCCGGCCTCTTCCTGAATCGTGAGCACTGGGATGAAGACGGCGGCGGTGGTGAGCGTGGACGCGAGGATCGCGCCCCAGACTTCCTTGCCCCCGAGGTACGCCGCCCGCATCGGCTGCTCGCCGTTCTGTAGTCGCCGGTAGATGTTCTCGAGCACAACGATCGCGTTGTCCACCACCATCCCCACGGCGAACGCGAGCCCCGCGAGCGAGACGACGTTGAGCGTCCGCCCGAGCCCGAGCATGACCAGGAACGTGCCGATGATCGAGATGGGGATTGCCAGCGCGATGATCGCGGTCGAGGTGATCGAGCGGAGGAAGACCATGAGCACGACGCCGGCGAGCGCCCCGCCGATGAACAGGTTGCTCGTGACGAGCCCCATGGCGCTGTCGATGTAGGTTGTCTCGTCGTAGACCTGGCGGATCCGCAGGTGCGGCCCGACCTCGGCGTGTCCGGGGGGGGCGATGTTGGGCAGGATGTCCGTCCGCACTTCGTCGAGACGTGCGCGGACCTGGTCCATCACGTCGACCACGTTCGCGTTGGACTGGCGGATGACGTTCATCGCGATCGATGGGTGCCCGAGCGAGCGAACGAACCCGCGCCGCTTCTGGTATCCGATCTCGACCGTCGCGACATCTTTGACGTAGACCGGCAGCCCGTCGCGGTACGCGACGACGGTCTCCTCGATCTGCTCTGGCGTCTCGTACTGCCCGATCAGTCGGACGCGGTAGTCCCGCTTGCCCTCGGCGATGGTGCCCGCCGAGACGTTGCGGTTCTCGCGGCGCAGGGCCTGCACGACGTCGGCGTGTGAGAGCTCACGCTGGGCGAGGGCGAACGAGTCGGCGTAGATGCGGGCCTCGCGCTCGCGCCCGCCGTAGACGTTGACCTCGGCGACGCCGTCGATCCGCTCCATGTACGGCTTGACTTCCTTGTCCAAGGGATCGAACAAGGTTGACACGTCGAAGTCCGGGTATTGATCGACGACCGCGGGGTCGACGTCGATGATGATCCACGCGATCGCGTTCTCGCTGGCCCCGTCGGCGGCCTTAATCTGCGGCTCCTGCACCTCCTCGGGGTAGTCCGACACCTGACGCAGCGCATCAGAAACCTCCTGCAGTGCACGCGGCATGGACGCGCCGATGTAGAATTCCAGCTCGATGTTCGCCGATCCCTCGGAGCTGACGGACTTCATCCGCTTGAGGTTCGAGACGTTCTTGAGCTCTTCTTCCTGCTCCTTGACGATCTCGTCCACGACCTCTTCGGGGCTCCGCCCGGGCCAGGTCGTGGTGACGTTGATGATCGGGCGATCCACGCTCGGGGTGAGCTGCACGGGGATGCGCGTGAGCCCGATGAGCCCGAACATGACAAGCAGGATCACGCCGACGGTGACGGTGACGGGCTTGGCGATGGAGAACTTGACGATATCCACGGGTTAGCCGCCCTTCGCGTGCTCGGGCGCCGCCCCGCCCGCGAAAGGGGAGCCGGGGGGCGGGTTCTGGATGATGAGCGTTTGCGTCGGAAAGACCCGCTCGTTGCCCTCGATGAGGACGAGCGAGCCGTCCTCGATCTGCCCGGGGCGGATCGCGACGCGGTCGCCGAAGCCGTAGAGCCGGGTGATGCGCGCGGGGATCGCTTGCCCGTTGATCGCGGGGTTGCCCTCGGCCGAGTGGGGAACGGCCATGTAGACGAACTCGCCCGCGTCGTCGCGGAGCACCGCATCCTTGTGCACGGTGAGTGTGGGCTGGGAGGTACCCGTGGGGACGAACGCCGTCAGGCTCATGCCCGGCTTGAGCAGGCCGGACGTATTGGGGACGTTGAGCCGCACGGGGAACATGCGGCTGAGCTCGTCGGCCAGCGGGATGATCGCGTGGATGGTCGCCTGGACCTCGCCCTCGAGGCCCAGCGCGGGCACGCGGAGGGTGACGGGGCCGCCGTCCGCGTCGAGCAGCCCGACGACGCGCTCGGGGACCTCGATGGTCGCCTCAAGCTGGTCGATGCTGACGAGCTCGAGAATCGGGTCACCCGGGGTGACCCACTCGCCGAGCTCGGTGAGCTTGGCGACGACGCGGCCGGTGAAGGGCGCGATGATCGTTTTGTCGCGCAGCAGCCGCTGCTCGCGGGCGAGGTCCGCCCGGGCGCTGGCGAGTTCGGCCTTGGCCTGGGTCAGCTCGGCTTCGCTGGTGCGGACATTGGTCTCGGCCGAATCGAGCTCGGTCACCGACAGCGACCCGCCCCGGTCGGCGGCCTGGTACCGACCGAGGTCCCGGTTCGCCTGCTCGAGCAGCGCCTCCTTCTCGGCGACCGATCCCTCGGCGGCCTCGACCGCGGCGCTCGCCTCGGCGACGTCCAGCTCCGCGATCTCCGGGTCCAGCCGGGCGATGGTCTGCCCGGCTTTCACGGCGTCGCCCTCGCGCAGGTTCAGCTCGATCACGAACCCATCCACCTGGGCCGCGACGCGCGAGCGACGCACCGAGCGGATCTGCCCGTTGACCTCGCGCAGCTGCGCGAGCGATTCGACCTGCGCGGCGTCCACGACCACCAACGCCGGGTACTGGGCCACCGCGATCGGGGCGGCCAGGGCGAGCACGATCATGGCGCTCAAAGCGCGCCACGGTGTGGGGTTCATCATCACTCTCCGT
The DNA here is from genome assembly GCA_021604785.1 of Phycisphaeraceae bacterium. Classification (GTDB taxonomy): domain Bacteria; phylum Planctomycetota; class Phycisphaerae; order Phycisphaerales; family UBA1924; genus BQJQ01. The sequence continues at coordinate 1,212 of BQJQ01000059.1, read as the reverse complement.
CCTGCGATAGCCGCTCTTCGAATCGAGCGAGGTTCGTCAGCATGTCGTCAAGGTCGGCTTCGAGCCGCCCGCGTCGGTCCGGCTCGAACCCCTCCATGAAGGGTCCGAGGAATCGGTCGCGCAGCTCGAATGTCTTCTGTCGGGCCCGCTCGCCCGACTCGGTCAGTCTCAGCCGCGCCGCCCGCCCGCCGGCGGGATCGGCGAAGCGCTCGATCAGCCCCTCGCCCTCCATCGCGACAATCATCCGCGACAGGTTCTGCGGCGAGAGCATCATCGTCTCGGACAACTCCGAGACCGTGGGGGCTTGTTCGCATCGTCCCAGAGAACAGACCACCATCCACCGCGAGCTGGTGAGCCCGAACGGAGCCGCCAGCCGGTCGCCCAGGCGCATCATCACGTGGTGCAGGCGGAACAGCCGCTGCACGACGCCCGACTCGGGCGGCTCGGTGCAGTCGCACCCCTGCGGGATCTGGTTCACATCGGGTGTCATGGCGGGGTCGGGCATAGGGCACAATCATCAACATGTTGAGTGGGCAGAGTCAACATGTTGAACAAACAAACTCACCCCGGGCCCGTCTGGGTCAACCGTTCGGGGTGTGTGGGGTTGCAGATGCCGTTTGTGGGGGCAGAACGGGCTGAGAGATCGGGGGAGTCGGTCAGCGTCCGCGCCGGGCCAAGTGGTCCACCAGGTCGATCTTGGAGATCAGCCCGACGATCTTCGCCGCGTCGACCACGATCGCGGCGTGGTCGGACTCGAGGATGTGGATGACCTCCTCGATCCGTGCCTTGGGGTAGACGAGCCCCGCGATCGGGGCGGCGATCGAGGACGCCGGCGAGTCCGCCGTCACGCTCCCCGTGTGCAGGCCCCGCAGCAGGTCGATCTCGTGCACGATTTGAGTCGGCGCCGCCCCGTTGCTTGTCAGCGGCACCTGCGAGACGCCGTGCTCCTTCATGATCGCGATCAACTCGGCGACCTTCGCGTCGGGCGCCGCGGTGATGATCTCGGGGGTGTCCGCCCGCAGCAAGTCCTCGACCAAGCCCAGATCCGGCCCGTCGTTCATGAACCCGAAGTCCTTCATCCACTCGTCCGAGAGGTACTTGGTGATGTACCGCCCCGCGTTGTCGGGCAGCACGCACACGATGGTTTTGCCTTCGCCAAGTTCCTTCGCCTTCTCGACCGCGGCGTGGACGATTGACCCCGACGACCCGCCG
>BQJQ01000058.1 GCA_021604785.1 Phycisphaeraceae bacterium | reverse complement strand
GAGCGTAAAAAACCCGGCATCGGCGCACGGCAGAATCGTGAACGTCGGCTCGGTGCCGCACCGCAGCCCGTTTCGGTATCCCGGGGGCAAGACGTGGTTCGTGCCGGCGGCGCGGGCGTGGCTTCGTGCGTGCTCGGGCGCGCGGGGGACGCTGATCGAGCCGTTCGCCGGCGGGGCGATCGTCGGGCTGACGGCGGTGTTCGAGGGGCTCGTCGGGCGCACGGAGCTGGCCGAGCTGGATCCGCGCGTGGCGGCGGTCTGGCGGACGGCGCTCTCGGATGACTGCGTGTGGCTTTGCGCGCGGATCGAGTCGTTCGAGATGAACGAGCCGAACGTGCGGGCCGTGCTCGACGCGCCGGCGGGGTCGGACCGGGAGGAGGCGTTCGCCACGATCCTGCGCAACCGTGTGCAGCACGGGGGCATCATGGCCCCGGGCGCCAGCCTGATGCGCTCGGGCGAGAACGGGAAGGGTCTGCACTCACGCTGGTACGCGGCCACGCTGGTCAAGCGGCTGCGGGCGATCCACGAGATCCGCGATCGGATCGGGTTCGCCGAGCGGGACGGGCTGGGGCTGCTGCGCGAGCACCGGCGCCGGTCACGGTCGGCGGCGTTCATCGATCCGCCCTACACCGCGAGCCGAAAGAGCGCGGGGAACCGGCTGTATGCGCGGCACGAGCTGGACCATGACGAGCTGTTCGCGCTCGCGGCCCGCCATGCCGGCCCGGTCGTGATGACGTACGACGATTGCGAGGATGTGCGCGCACTCGCGGGGAACTACGGGCTCGCGTGTCGGGCGATCCCCATGCGTGGGCGCCGGAACTCGGTGATGGCCGAGCTGGTGATCGGCAACGACCTGTCGTGGCTGGACACGTGACGCGAGAAAGTACGCGCACTCAGCGGAATATCAGCCACGCCACGAAGCCCCACGCCGCGGCGTGCAGCGCGACGATGCACCAGAAGACGAGCTGGTAGCGCCGTTTTCGGTTCTTGTGCCGGAGCATGCGCTGGGCGGCGAGCGCCCCGGGCCACCCGCCGAGCAACTCGATGAGGTGCAGCGTGGACTCGGGCGTTCGCCATGCACCCCGCCGGGCGGCCCGCTTGTCGAGGGCGTACGCCACGAAAGCGATTCCGCTCATCAGGGCGTAGAGCGTTCCGATAATCAGCGCGGCGTTGGGCATGCGGCGGCGTTCCGGGGGTGTGTTCGGGGTGCTGGGGCAACCCTACCATTCTCGTCCATGGCAGGCACACTCAACGCACCGACCAGCGAGTTCGAACGACGCGACCGGTGCGGCGACTGCGCCCACCGCCCGCGGGTGCTCTTGGGCAAGATGGGGCTCGACGGGCACGACCGGGGCGTGAAGGTCATCGCGCGGGCGCTGCGGGACTCAGGCGTGCATGTGATCTATTCCGGGCTGTGGCAGACGCCCAAGAGCCTGGCGATTAGTGCGCGCGATGAGGATGTGGACGTCATCGCGGCGTCGATGATGTCCAACAGCCACCTGGCGCTGGGCCCGCGGCTCGTGGGTGACCTGGCGAAGGTCGGGCGGGCGGACATCCCGGTGCACATGGGCGGCATCCTGCCGGCTGAGGACATCCCGAAGCTCAAAGAGGCCGGCGTCGAGCGGTGCTTCACGACGGGCGTCTCGCTCGAGGACATCGTCGAGGCGGTCAAGAGCACGGTCCGCGCGCACGCGCCGAACATCGCGGGGGGCAACCCGGAGGCGCAGCTGGCGCGCGACATCACGCTGGTGCACGACGGCGGCACCGTCCGCGACGACGCGGTGCACCGGCGCCCGAAGCGCGTCATCGGCATCACCGGATCGCCCGGCGCGGGCAAGAGCACGCTGGTGGCACAGCTGGTGGGCGAGCACGCACGCCGGTCCGAAGCGGACCCGTCGATGGCGCGGTGCGCCGTGGTCGCGTTCGACCCGATGAGCCCGATCACGTCCGGCGCGCTGCTGGGCGATCGGCTGCGGGTGGACTTCAACCAACTCGGCGAGAAGATTTTCTACCGCTCGCTGGCGATCCGAGGCGAGGACTACCACGGGCTCGACGAGATCCTCGGGCTCATCGGCGGCGCGGGCGAGGGAGCGGATGCGTTCGACACCGTCTTTGTCGAGACCGTCGGCGCCGGGCAGAACGAGACGCGCATCCGCGAGAAGGTGGACAGCACCGTCGTCGTGCTCACGCCGGGGATGGGCGACGCGGTGCAGATGGACAAAGCGGGGATCCTGGAGATCGCCGACCTGTTCGTGTGCAACAAGGCGGACCACCCTGGCGAGAACGAGCTGGTGCGCGATCTGCGTGATGTCGCGGGTCGGCGGCCCGTGTACGAGACGATCGCCACGCGGGCCAAGGGCGTGCCCGAGTTGCTCGACGCATTGCTTGCGTCGTAGCCCGAGGGCCCGGGCATCAGGCGGGCGGATTGATCGCGATGAGCTCGGTGATCGTCTCTTCGCCGCCCACGACGTGGACCCGGCGGACCGCCATGCCGCGCTCGTCGTACCACGTGTCTGTGTAGACATCGCCTGCCGCGTCGAGCGGCGTGTCGCGCACCACGTGGCACGGGAGGGTGGTGCCCAGAATTTGGGCGGGCTCGGCCCGGAGGTACCGGTACTCGATCCGCATGAGCGAGCCGGTGTTCTGCGAGACGCTCGTTTCGACGACGGGCGTGTCGGGCTCGGGATCGTGTTTCCAGAACCACAGCCGGTGGGGCGACGCGAGCCCAGCGCGACCGGCATCGACCGTGGTCGCCTCGCCCCGGTAGTCGATGACCGCACGCTCGCGCGCATAATGAATGCTGCTCTCGTGCCCCGCGAAGACGGATTCGGACCGCGTCGGGTGGCCCTCGGCGGTGAAGGCCTGCGTCGATGTTCCCGTGGTGCCGCCGAACTCGGAGCGGGAATGCTCGGTGAACGAACCGTCGAGGTGCTGCTCGCGGCGGGTGAAGATTGTGCCGATCGTCTCGCCGTCGATCCGTATCTCGAGCACGTACGTCGCGGTCGTGAGGGCGACCGGGTTGGTGGCCGCGGCATCCGGCTGGGCGTCGGTGGGTTGGAACGCTCGCGCAGCACCGCCTAGGTGGATTGGGGCTGCGAGGCACAAGGTCATGGCGGCGGCGTGGATCGGGTGTTTCATCATGGCCCCCGCGCGTGGTATCGGTACGCCGGCGTTTGCCGGCGCCGCCCAGGCCCGTGGCTCGCGAGCTCGTGTGCGGATCAGGGTGCGAACGCGCCCTCGATCTCGCCCGCGTTGGAGAGCACGCCGCCGGTCTGGACATACGCAAGGAGGGCCGCGCGGTCCTCGTCCGTCAGGATTTCGAAGATTTCCACGACCGCCGATCGCACGTCCTGCGGGTAGTCCTCGATGGACTTGGCCTTCTCGAGTGTCGCGAACGCGGTATCGAGATCGGTCTGTGCCTTGAGGTACCAGTGGGCTCCCTGCCAGAGGGCACGCTCGACCATCTCGGGCTGCTCGCCCGGGCGGGAGGCGAACGAGGTGGTGCCCGTGGGGGTGTACCACGGCGTCGCGGGGGCGCCGATGAGCGACGAGAGCGAGCCGGGCGTCCATTCGGAGCCGTCGGACGTGCTCTGCCCTTCTTCGATCCCCATCTCGGTGAGCGCGGCGGCGAGGTCCTCGTCGTTCCGGCCCGTGCCCACGGCGTACCCGGGCGAGCCGTCGGTGGTGTTCTGCGAGGGCGGCTGGAAACCGTAGTCATCCTCGGGCCACGCCCCGGCCATGACGTAGTGCAGCGTGCGGGCACGGTCTTCGTCGGACAGGGCCGCGATCTTCTCGCGGGCGCGGTTGATGCCCCGCTCGGCGAGTTCGTCGAGGTCCCGCGTCCGCCGGTTCATGGTCGGGATGAACTCGTCAAACTCCTCGTTGTATGTCGAGGAGATGTACATCATGATCATCGCGTTGACGGCGATCGGGTTCTCACCCGGGCGTGCCTCGTCCATCGCGGCGCGCCCGACCCAGTAGATCGCGTGCGTCCTGAGCGCCGCGCCAGTGAAATCTTCGGTTTGCGCCGTGGATCCCATCTCGGGGTCATAGTCGTAGAACAGGTACGAGCGGATCTCGTCGCGCTCATCGCGCCCGAGCGATTCCCAGTGCTCCTGTGCCTGGATGAGCAGGAACGTCGGATAGCTCTCAAGGCCCGCGCCGAAATCCTCAAGCTGGTCCTCTTCGTTGCGGGTCATCGGAACGCCGGCGCTCATGCGGCTGAACTGGATGTCGGTCACGATGTCGAGCAGGATCGCGTCCCCGCGTTGGCGCGGGGATGAAGACTCGTACAGCACGGCGTCCGGCGGGATGTATTCCTCGTTCTGGTTTGCGGCGGCCATCGCGGCCAGCGTGCCGGGCGTCGGGCCGGTGGTCGTCCCCAAGGCGCTGCCCATGACGGCCCACATGGAGAAGTGGATCATGACCCACATCGCGATCGCCGCGACCAGCGAGATCGAGTAGCACGCCTTGAGGTTGTCGCGCCCGGATTCGACCCAGACGTAGTAGTAGTTGAGCAGCCACCCGAGGCAGATGAACGGCGCGATGATCAGGGTAATGCCCCACCCGGGCTCGCCGTCCTGGAACGCCGCCATGACGGACCACGCCCACGAGAGCGTGAAAAAGAACGCCCAGACCACGAGGTAGACCCAGAAGAACCCGGGGTGGACCGCGATGCCCAGCGCCGCGAGCCCGCCGAAGATGAAGACCCCGAAGATCGTGGCGGAGGTGGGCGAGACGGCGACGGGCAGGCCGCCGCTGCGCCGAGCGGAGGTCTTGTCGCCCTTCTCCTTCTGGAGCTTCTCGATGCGGGTCTTGACGGCTTTGCCCGTCGCCGGGTTGTACCCGCAGTGGACGCAGATGATCGCGTTCTTCGCGCGCGCGCGGGTGCAGTTGGGGCAGGGCTCGGGGGCCGCCTCCATGGCGTCCTCGATCAGGTAATCCATCATGCCCTCGGCCGAGGCGGGGGTCTTGCGCGAGGGCTTCTTGGGAGCGGAGGCCGAGGCATCCGGGCCGCGGGCGCGGTCCTGCTTAAGCGCTTTGGCGCACGATTGGTGCATGTACCGCCCGGTGGCGTCCTTGACGCGGGGCTTGCCGGCGCATTCGCCGCCGCAGACGACGCATGGTTTGGACGGGGTCTCGGACACGGTCGGGCCTCCGGGGGAACAGGAGCTTAACCGACGCCCGCGGCGGGTTGAACCCCGGCGGGCGGAAAGTTGCCCGTGGGCGTAGAGTCCGCCCCGCTCGGGGAGGAGTGCAGCCCGCGTGACGACCCCTGAGCAACCCGACGCCGAGCATCGCCGGGGGTCCGGCGGGCGCCCATGGCGCCGCCGCCCGCGTGTCGGGCGGCGGGCGATGCCCGCGGTCGGGCCGGTGACGTCGCCCGGGCTCTCCCCCGAGGGTCGGCTGCGCTCGGGCAAGCTCGCCGGGCTGAGCATGAACCGGGCGATCTGGGTGCTCTCGTGGCCCGTGATGCTCGAGAGCTTCCTGAACTCGCTGGTGGGTGTGACGGACACCGCGATCGCGGCCAGGCTGCCCGACGGCACCGCCGCGACCGATGCGATCGCCGGTGCGAGCTACATCATGTGGTTCATCGGGCTGATCTTCATGGCGTTGGGCATCGGGGCGACGGCGCTGATCGCTCGCTCGGTCGGGCGTGGGCGGATGGCGGTGGCGAACGCCGTGCTCGGGCAGACGGTCACGCTCGGGTTGGTGGTGGGGGTTGCGACGGCGGTCTTCATCGCCTTCGCGTCGCGCCCCGTCGCGGGTTGGCTGCACATGTCCGGGCCGGCCGAGGGGGCGTTCAACTCGTACATGCTCGTGATCGCCGGCGGGGTGCCGTTCGCGACGATCTTGTTCGCGTTGATCGCGTGCGCGCGCGGCGCGGGTGACTCGATCAGCCCGCTGTACGCGATGATGGTGCGTAACGCCGTCAACATCGCGGTGAGCTGGGCGCTGAGCGGGGCGGACGTGGGCGGGTTCTCCGGGCCCTTCGACCTGGGCGTCACGGGCATCGCGATCGGGACGGTCGCGGGCGATATCGCGGGCGCGGCGGTCGTGGTGACGATGGCGGTGCGCGGGCGGTGGGGGATCCGGATCCTCGCGAGGCGGCTGCGCCCGCACTGGCACACGATGCGCCGGATCGTGCGCCTGGGCGTGCCAAACTTCCTCGAGACGCTCGGGATGTGGGTGGGCAACTTCCTGGTGATCCTGATGGTGGGGTGGCTCGGGGCGTCGCGCGGGGGCGAGGGGCTGCTGGGCACGCACATGGTCGCGATCCGGATCGAGGCGTTCAGCTTCCTCGCGGGGTTCGCGATGGGCGCCGCGGCGGCGACGCTCGCGGGCCAATACCTCGGCGCGGGCGCGCCCGAGCTGGCCCGCCGAGCCATTTTTCGGTGCGCGTTGATCGCTGCGGGCGTGATGTTCGCGTTCGGGTTTGTCTTTCTCTTTGCGCCCGAGTGGCCCACGCGGATGCTCTCGAGCCAGCCGATCCACCTCGAGTACGTGCCCAAGCTGCTGATCGTGTGCGGGTTCATCCAGATCCCTTTCGGGCTGGCGATCGTGACCCGCGGGGCGATGCGGGGGGCGGGCGATGTCCGCGTGGTGATGACGATCACGTGGGTCTGCACGTACGCGATCCGCATCCCGCTCGCGTATTTCTTCAGCGGCGTGGATATCCCGCTGCCAGAGCGGTTCGGCATCGAGCTGATGCTGCCCGATCAGTTCGGCGGGGACGCGCTGCTGCCCGTGTCGTACAGCCCGGGCGTCATCGAGAACCCCAGCCCGATCGACGGCGGGCTCGTCGGGCTCTGGATCGGGATCTGCCTCGAGCACGTCATCCGGTGCGCGCTCTTCGTCGCGCGATTCGTGCATGGCGGGTGGGCTCGCGTGCGGGTCTGACGCACGGGGCGATCAACCCTCGGTGGATGCCTCTTCGTCCGGCTCGCCCGCGGCGGTCTCTTCGTCGGCGCCCGCGTCCTCGTCGTCCTGGCTCGTCGCGGTGACGGTGTAGTCGTACTTGCGGGTGAGCGCTTCGTAGGTGTACGGGAAGTCGGCGAGGAAGTCGTCGTCCTGGGTCAGCCACTGGTCGGTCTCGGTGCTGATTGCCAGCGGGCCCATCGCGCGGAAGTCGTCGGTCGTCAGCGGACGCGGGGCGACGATCTTGATCGCGGCGAGCGACTGCGAGCCGGGCAGACGGAGGACCATGATCGTGTCGCGCGGGTCCTGGTCGCGCGAGTCGGCCATCGGGTCGAGCTTCTTGCCGGCTGCGAGGATCGCTTCGCGGACTTCGGGCGTGTTCATGGCGCCGTCGAAGGTGTTGGCGAGTTGGTCGCGCACGGCACGCGCGGCGCGGACGACGCGGATGCGTCGGGCCGCGGGCTCGGAGCCGTCAGCGGGGGTCTCGACGGGGTCGAGCAGGTCCACGACCGCCGAGAGCCCGCTGGTCTCGCGGGCGACGCGGAGGATCTCGTCCTCGCGCCCGAGCAGCGCTTCGTACGACTTGAGGGTGCGGTAGTCACGCAGGACCTGGTCGCGGCCGACCTCGTCGATGTCGTGAGCCGCCGAGCGTTCGCGGAAGTCGAGCGCCGTGACGTAGAACCGCGAGCCCTGGGCGTCGGTCGCGGCGATGTCCACGATCGGCACGCCCGTCTGGATCGGGAAGACCGCTTCGGACGCGGGCAGCGCGAGCATCTCGGGCAGCGCCGCGGCGGAGTACTGGCTCGCCCCGACGCGGTAGAGCGCCCGCCCGATGTCGGGCTCGAACCGGAGATCGTTAGACGTCCGCCACCGGTCGGTGATGACGCGGACGGTGGGCAGCGGGATCGGGACGCCGGCGCCCCTGCCAAGTTCCTCGGCAACGACCTGGGCGATCTCTTCGTAGTCCACGACCATCTCGCCGGCGGGCAGCGTGTAGACGCCATCCTGCTCGGGGAAGGCGCGGAGGCGCCGGCGCGTCTCGGCGCGGATGATCTGGTCGCCTTCGTACATCAACGCCTGGGCGCGCTCGGCCCGCCAGTCCGCGTCGATTTGGCTGATCTCCTGGTTGAACTCGCCCGGGTAGGTCACCCGGTCGGCCCGCCAGCGCTTGTTGAGCTCGATCCGGTCGGGCACGAGGGCGGCCATGATCGAGGGCGCGTCCAGCTCCAGGTACGCGAGCTTCACCCGCGGCTGAAGGATGTACGAGAACCCGTACTCATTATCCGCCGGCTCGTCGGCCCGGTAGTCATCGAAGAACGCCTGCAGTTCCGTGTCGCTCGGCTCGGACGACGTGTCCATGAAAGAGCCCGCGGGGATGCGGACGAAATCGAACTGCACCGCGTCGAGCGCATCGCGGGCCTCAGCGACAGCTTGCTGCCGCGTCGGCTTGGGCGCGCGGGCGTAGGTGTTGAGCATCCGGCGGATGCCGCGGGCCGTTGCGAGCGCCTCGCCCACCTGGGTCTCGGTCATTTGCTGACGCCCGGCGATCAGAGGGATGGCTGACGAGAAATCCGTCGTGTACTGCTGGCGGAGCAGGGCCTGGCGCTCGAGGAACTCCTGCTCGGACCGGAACCGACGCTGCTGCATCTCCGAGAGCGACTGCTGGGCGGCGACCATGTCGGCGATCTCGGGGATCCAGTCGAACCCGTCCGTCGCGCCGCCCACGAACCCACCGGCCTTGGCCTCGCGGGCCAGCAGCAGCCAGTGGTGGCGCTGGTTTTTGTCGACCGGGTCAAGCGCGATACCCACGGCGTTGGCGCCGAGCAATGCGGGCATCATCAGCCCGACGGCTTCCACGTCACGCTGCGCGTCGCTCAGTTCGATCTGCGTGATCTTGGTGCCCGTGGACCCGATCTCGGCGCCCTTGCGCTTGCCGGGGCTCGGGGCCATCTTGGTCAGCACGGGCTGGAGCAGGAAGACCACCATCAACAGCGACCCGCCGATGACGAGGATGAAGAGCTGGTATTTGCGGATGAACTTGAGCATGCGTGACCTCGGGTCGTGGTCGGGTTGGAAACAAAAGAGGACCGCGCCGGGCTCGGAGCGGTCCTTGTGGTGGTGGGATCGGTTGTTCGAACGGAGAAGGCGTAGAAGCGGAAGCCCCTCACCCAAGCCCTCTCCCCGGCTGGGAGAGGGAGGCGGGGTTGCTTAGCGGTAGAATTCGATGATCAGGTTCGTGTTGATATCGAACGGGACCTGGTCGGTCGTGGGCAGCGCCGTCACCTTGGCGGAAAGCTCGGACGGGTTGAAGTCGATCCACCCGGGCACCTCGTGCCCCGCGAGCGACTCCATGCCCTCGCGGGCGACCTTCTGGATCTTGTCCTTGACGGTGATCGCGTCGCCGACCTTGATCATGCACGACGGGCGGTCGGTCTTGCGACCGTTGACCATGATGTGCCCGTGGGCGACCATCTGGCGGGCGGCCCAGATCGAGCGGGCGATGCCCATGCGCCGGACCACGTTGTCCAGGCGGCGCTCAAGAAGCTGCAGCAGCAGGTCGCCCGAGTTGCCCGGGAGGCGCTTGGCTTCATCGACGGTGCGTGCGAACTGCTTCTCCATCACGTTGTAGTGGTAGCGGAGCTTCTGCTTTTCCTGCAGGCGGATGCCGTAGTCGCGGAGGCGGCGACCGCGGTAGCCGTGCATGCCCGGCGGGTTCAGCTGGCGCTTGGAGGTGTGCTTGGGGAGGTCGGCGATCGGGGCGCCGACGCGGCGCGACAGGCGCACCTTGGGGCCGGTGTAGTTGGCCATGGGGTCTTCCTTTCTTCCGTCCGCGGGGCAACGCCCGCGGTGCCAGCGACCGCCCATCGACGGGAGGCTGGCGACCATGCCGGGGCCCGAGGCTTCGGGTCGGCTCGAGGTCCGGGCATTCCCGGAGAGCACCGATTGAAGGTCGGACGCCCCCGTGGGTCAACCGGAATGCCCCAGCCCGCCGGCGGCTCGCCGCACTCTGGCTAGACTCCGATGCCGGGCCCGTTTGGAAGCGGATCGGGCACCCCCCGGGCACGCGTGGAGCGGCGTATGGCGGTCTCACTCCCGGTCCTGTCCCCGCCGAACCCCCTCGACCCGGGGCCCAAGGAGAAATGCGGCGTCCTGGGCGTCTGGGGGCACCCCGAGGCGGTCCGCCTCACCTACCTCGGGCTCTTCGCCCAGCAGCACCGCGGGCAGGAGTCCGCGGGCATGGCCGTCACCGACGGGTCCCACATCGACGGCTACATCGGCATGGGGCTCGTCCCCGATGTCTTCTCCGAGGACAAAATCGTCCGGCTCGAGCAGGCCCGGCGAGGCGAGCGCCGGCGGATGAGCCAGCCTTCGGGTGGGGTGATCGGGCACAACCGGTACTCGACGTCGGGCGCGTCGGTCGAGTCCAACGCCCAGCCGCTGATCGAGCGGTACATCGACGGGCAGGTCGCGGTCGCGCACAACGGCAACCTGATCAACGCCGAGGCGCTGCGGGACCGGTTCAGCGTCGCCGGGCACATCTTTCATACGACGAGCGACACCGAGGTGCTGATCCACCTGCTCGCCGCACCCGAGCAGCGCGACACGCCCGACCCGGTCGCCGCGTCGTTGCGCCGATTGCAGGGCGCGTTTTCCCTGGTGATCCTCTTCCCGGACCGCATCGAGGCGGCCCGCGACCCGTGGGGGTGGAGGCCGCTGGTGCTGGGCAGATTCCCCGACGGGCGGGACTGCGTCGCGTCCGAGACGGTGGCGCTGGACGTCATGGGGGCGGAGTTCGTCCGCGAGGTCGAGCCGGGCGAGGTGGTGACGCTGAGCGACTCGGGCGTGGAGAGCCGCCGGTTTGCGCCGCCGGCCGAGCGTCAGGCGCGGTGCGTGTTCGAGCACGTCTACTTCGCGAACCCCGCGAGCAACGTCTTCGGGCAGAACGTGCAGGCTGCGCGTGAGTCGATGGGCGAGGTGCTCTCGACCGAGGCCCCGGTCGCAGCGGACTACGTCATGCCCATGCCCGACTCGGGACGGAGTGCTGCCAACGGGTACGCCCGCGCCAGCGGGATTCCGTATCGCGAGGGCATCGTCCCCAACCGGTACGTCGGGCGGACGTTCATCAAGCCGACGCAGTCCGAGCGGGCCGCGGCGGTGCGGCTCAAGCTCAACGTCGTCGGCGAGATCGTCTCGGGCCGCAAGCTCATCGTGGTGGACGACTCGATTGTCCGCGGCACCACGACGCGCGAGAAGATGAAGCAGATCCGCGCGGCGGGCGCCGCCGAGATCCACGTCCGCATCTCGTGCCCGCCGATCACGAACCCGTGCTACTTCGGCGTGGACTTCGCGACCAAGGACCAGCTGATCGCGCACGAGCGGACGGTCGAGCAGATCCGGGACTACCTGGGCGTGGACTCGCTGCACTTCCTGAGTCTTGAGGGGTTGCTGGGCGTGATGAAGCACGGCGCCGGCGGCTACTGCACGGCGTGCTACTCGGGCGACTACCCGATCGACGTCGAGCACCCGACGACGGACCAGGTGGTGTACAAGGAGCAGATGGGGATGTTCTGAGTGTTTGAGCGAGGACTCTCATCGGATGATCGCGGCGTGCCCCGGTCGTACAGCGGACCGGAGTGGCCATCACTGTCTCATGGGTTGGAGCGGTCATGCCGCGCCGACGCAGAACGCGACCTTGCGACGTTGAAGCGGCGGGTGTTTGGAGTAGGGTTCGGATTCCTGCTCGTATTGGCACTGCTCTGTTTGGTCGTGTTTCGTGCAGAACCAGTCTTGCCCGCGGCGATTGCGCCATGGGCTCAAATCGTGGCAGCTGCCGGTATTTTTGCGTTCGTCTTTCTGTACGCGACGCCGGCGCTTGGATATATCAACGCGAAGCACCCAAAGTTACTGCGCCGAGCGATTCTGGCTCGAAAGCACTGTCTCTGGTGCAAGTACGACATTTCCAGTCTTGAAGCAGCATCTGACGGTTGCACCGTTTGCCCCGAGTGCGGCGCCGCGTGGCGGCTGCCCGGCGGGGCGGGCGATGCTTAGGCGCGTCCGCGACGATCGCGGCACCCGCGTCCGCGTGCTCAGCGTCGATCAGGTCGACGGCGTGCTCCGACGCTCAGGCTCGTTCGGGTCGGTGAACCGATACGTCCGGCTCGGGTGGCGGGTGTTCGCCGAGCGGTACGTCGTCTCAATCCTTGCCCCGATGGGCGTCTTCGTCGCTCTGATCGTGCTGATGCTGATCATGGAATGGTGGAGGTCGAGCCTTGTGCCGTGGGCCGTGTTCGGTCTGTCGGGGCTCTTCTTCGTTGTGTTCGCGATGGTCCCCACGCGCTCGCTGCGGGGGGTGACGCGGCGTCTGGGCGTGTGCTGGTCGTGCGGGTACGACCTGAAGGGCCTGCCCGCGGCGGCAGACGGCTGCGTGGTCTGCCCGGAGTGTGGGGCGGCGTGGCGCGTACGATCCGCCGATGGGTGACACACACACGCTCAAGCTCGCGCACTCGCCGGACTCGGACGACCTGGTGATGTGGTGGCCGCTGGTCGGGCTGGGGGGTGCGGACGGGCAGCCGTCCGGCGCGGTGGTGGATGTCGGGCGGTGGCGGTTCGAGCTGGTTGGGCGGGACGTCGAGGAGCTGAACAAGCTCGCCGTGGGCGGGGATGTGTCGTACGACATCACCGCGATCTCGTGCGCGGCGTACCCGGCGATCGCCGACCGGTGGGCGATCACGGCGTGCGGCGGGTCGTTCGGCGAGGGGTACGGGCCGCGGGTGGTGGTGCGCGAGGACGCGCCGCTGCGCACGCCGGAAGACCTGCGTGGCAAGACCGTCGCGGTGCCCGGCGTGAACACGTCGGCGTTCCTCGCGATGAGCGTCATGCTCGGTTCGACCGCGGACGCGCGCGGGTTCGAGGTGGTCGAGATGCTGTTCTCCGAGATCCCGGGTGCTGTCGCGCGCGGTGAGGCGGACGCGGGCGTGCTGATCCACGAGGCGCAGCTGACGTTCGCCGAGCTGGGCTTGCGCGAGCTGGCGAACCTCGGGGCGTGGTGGGCGACGACGACGGATCTGCCGCTGCCGCTGGGGCTCAACGTGGTGCGCCGGGATCTTGACGAGCGGTTCGGGCCCGGGTCGGTCGCGGAGGTCGCGGGGATCCTGGACGCGTCGGTGCGATACAGCGTGGCGCACCCGGCAGAGAGCCGGCGGCACCTGCGTGCGAACATGGGCGATCGGACCGAGTGGAACGACGACGCGCTGCTCGATGAGTATCTGCGGATGTACGTCAGCGGGCTGACGGTGGAGATGGGCGATCGTGGTCGGGCCGCGATCGCTGAGCTGCTTGGGCGCGGAGCGCGGGCGGGGTTGTGCGCGCCGGTGGATGCGATCGGCGTGGTGTGAGGGGGAGCGTGATGGAATTGGTGAAGACCGTGTTCGGCGTGGGAGTGGAGACGGGGTGCGAATCCCCGCTCGAGATCCGGCACGTCATCGGGATCGGCCGGAACTACGCCGAGCACGCCGGCGAGATGGGGGGCAGCGTCCCCGAGCGCCCGATGGTGTTCACGAAGAACCCGTCCGCGGCGTGCTTGAGCGGTGACGAGATCACGATCCCTGCACTGTGCCGCGACAACGCGACCGGCGGGCCGGACCAGGTCGACTTCGAGGCGGAGCTCGCGGTCATCATCGGGCGCGCGGCCAAGGACGTGCCCGAGTCGCGCGCGCTCGAGCATGTGTTGGGGTACTGCTGCGCGAACGACGTGAGCGCGCGCTGGTGGCAGAAGAAGGGCAGCGGCGGGCAGTTCTGCCGGGGCAAGAGCTTCGATACGTTCTGCCCATTGGGGCCGCGGGTGGTGGCGCCGGGCGAGGCGGGGGACGTGCAGAGCCTGAGCGTGGTCTCCCGCGTCAACGGCGAGGTGATGCAGGACGGGAACACGCGGGACATGATCTTCCCAGTCGCGACGCTGATCGCGGAGTTGAGCCGGGGGACGACGCTGGCGTCGGGGACGGTGATCCTGACCGGCACGCCCAGCGGGGTGGGGGTGGCGCGGACGCCGCCGGTGTGGCTGAGGGCGGGGGATGTCGTCGAGGTTGAGATCGGTGGGCTTGGCGTGCTGAAGAACCGGGTGGTGGACGGGTAGTCGCCCAAGACTCCTCACCCCGGCCCTCTCCCCGGCGGGGAGAGGGAGGAAGGCGGGACCGTCTAGAGTCTTGTTCGCATGGCGAAGAAGAAGTCCAACCAGCCGCCCACGTTCTTGAACCGCAAGGCGAGGCACGAGTACGACATCCTCGAGACGCTCGAGGTCGGCATCGTGCTCGAGGGGACCGAGGTGAAGGCGCTGCGCGGCGGCGACTGTTCGATCGCCGAGGGGTACGTGCTGGTGCGCGAGGAGCCGCCGGCGCTGACGCTGCACGGGGTGATGATCGGGCCCTACCCGCCCGCGGGGGCGCTGCAGCACCTGACGACGCGCCACCGCCAGCTGATCGCGCACAAGCGGGAGATACGCAAATTGGCGCGCGATGTGGACCAGAAGGGTGTGACGATCGTGCCGCTGAAACTGCACTTCCGTGGGAGCTTCGCGAAGCTGCAGATCGGGGTGGCGAAGGGTCGCCAGCACCAGGACAAGCGCCGGGCGATCGCCGAGCGGCAGATCAAGCGGGATCTGGATCGGGCGATGTCGAAGTACAGGAATTAGCGATGGCGCGGGTGCGCGATGATCGCGAGCGTCGTGTTTTGCGCCGGGAACACGAGATCCAGCTCGAAGACCGAAGCAGTATTTCACCGCGGACGCAAGCGGGTCGAGCCTATCTCGCGTTGTTTCTGTGGAACACGTTCGGCTTGATGGCCGTGCTGATTGTTGCATGTCTCGTGGGCTATCTCGTCGCGCAGGCAATTGGGCTCTGGCTGCCCCGGTCCGTGTGGTCGAGCCATGTGCTGCCTGCGATGCTGATCGCTGCATCAGGTCTCGGGTCGGTCTATGGCATTTGGTTACCCGTGGTGCAACGTCTGACGCGGCCTGTGCATCTTGCACAGGAGCGCTGCATTGCATGCGGGTATCGCTTGCAGGGACTCACCCGGGAAGATGATGGGTGTGTCGTCTGCCCCGAATGCGGCGCCGCCTGGCGGCTCGACCCGAACCCCGACGCCTGATTCAGATGCCCGGGTGCCACGGCTTGGCTTGCAAGCCGTGCCCTTGAGCTGCGATCACGGGTTGCCCTTCGGGTCAACCCGTGGCACCCGGCGTCGCACTTGATCGGCGGATAGAACGAGCCGCGACCGTGAGGGAGCGGTTTCTTGTCCGGGGTTCGCAAGTCCGCTCCCTTACGGTCGCGGCTCGTCCGGAATCAGATGCCCTTGCCGGCCCGCGACTGCGCGATGCGGAGCTTGGCCCGGGCGCGGTCGCGCTGGAGCTTGAGCTCGTCGGCCGCCGCGGCCTTGTCCTCGGCGGCCGGGTCCACGTTGCGGGCCTCGGCCTCGGCGAGCTCGGCCTTGGCGTCGGTCGGCGTCAGCTGCTCGGCGGGGATGGCCTCGTCGGCGAGGATGATCAGCTCGTCGTTGGCGATCTGGACGAACCCGCCCGAGACGTAGTACGAGCGGTCGCCCCCGCCGTGGGACTCGGAGGGGAATTCGAGCTTGAGCTCGCCCGTGCCGAGCTTGGCGACGAGGGGGGCGTGCCCGGGGAGGACGCCGAAGAGCCCGTCCCACGCGGGGATGGAGGCGTAGGTGATCGGCTCGTCGAGCAGCTGCTCGGTCGGGGTGACGACGCGGCAGGTGAGTTCCTTGGTGGCGGGCACAGCAGTCTCCTTGGCAGGGGCGGATGATAGCGCGGGGACCCACGCGGGCGATCGGGCCCGGGCGGGGTAGGCTGGGCCCATGACGCGGCGGCAGGTCATCACGCTGGGAGCGGTCGGGGCGGCGTTTGCGC
>BQJQ01000057.1 GCA_021604785.1 Phycisphaeraceae bacterium | reverse complement strand
CCCGCGTGTCCAACTCGTCGATGAGCATCCGGGCCGGCACCTCGGGCACCGCGAGCACCGCGAGGCGCTGCTGTCCGGACCCGCCCGGCTCGCCCAGGGGCTCGTAGCTCGTCTCGCCCGGCAGGTCGGGGAACCGCCCGTGCGACCCGCCCTCGAGCCCGCCGTCGTCCTCGAACCCGGTGCCCGCTGCAGACTCGATCGTCGCACGGACCAGCTCGGCGTCCGTCGACGGCGCGCTCACCCACGAGCAGACCGCCCCGTCCGCGTCCAGGCAGAGCACCGCGATCGACCGCGATTTGCTTGTCTCGGCGAGCGTCGTGCGGACCCAGTTCGCGCCCTCGCCCGCGGCTTCGCTCGGCGCGATGCCGGCCGGCGCGGCCCACGCGTCGTCTGAGTGCGCGCCCACGAGGCGCAGGGCGGACATCTGCCCGCCCCGGTCGCTCCGCGCCATGTAGCACACCCGGTCGCTCACGCGCTGTGCCGCTCTGAAGTGGTGGTCGAGGTCACGGTTAGTCGTTGTCCTGCTCGCGCCGATCCTGGGCGCGTTCGATCTGCTCGATCGCACGCTGACGCATGGTGTTGTACCGGTCCTCGTCGATGCGGTTCTGCTCGTACAGGCGTTCGATCGAGTCGAGCCGGCGCTTCAGCGCGTCGGGCTCAAGCACGGACCCGTTGGCCCGGTCGCCCTCGCGCTCGCGGATGCGGGCGATTCGGTCGTCGGCCGAGGGCACACGTGGGCGCCCCGCGGCGGGCGGGGGGGTGTCGATCACGATGGTCGAGGGCGCCGCGGCGCCGCCGTTGGCCCGGTCGATCCACACGCCCTCGCCGTCGCCGCGGACGAGCACGCGGTGCTCTTGCACGCGCATCACCGTCAGCGCCGCCTGCCCGTTCGCGTTGGACCCGGTGATCACCCGCCCGGCGCCCGCGGTCCGCTGAGCCTCGTCCACCCGCAGCAGCGCCAGCAGGTTGTCGCCCACGCGGATGTGCCCGAGGTACGCGACGCGGTCGGAGATGCTCGGATCGGCGCCGGTCTTGATCGGGTCGTCGGGTCCCTTCGGGTCCTTGGGCTCTTCGGGCCGCTTGGGCGCGTTGTCCACCTGGCTGATCCGCTCGACGATGCCCTCGAAATCGACGTGCGAGATCTGGGGGATCAGCGGGTCCGCGCCCAGATCGGGCAGGTCCGTCGGGCCCGGCGGGGGGACCTGGACGGTGTCCGCCGGCACGCCCCCGGTTGGCACGCCGAACGCGATGATCGCCCCGGCGCCGATCGCCAGCACGCCCGCGGCGGCCCGCGCGGACCACGTCACCCGCGTCGCGGTTGCTCTGGAGAGTGGTTTGCTCGTGCTCACGGTGCGCCTCCCATCGCTCGGCGGGTGCCCAGATGGTCTCTCAGCGTACACGCCAGACCCGCCCCGGGCTGCCCGTCGGCCTTCATTCGATCTCCGGCACGCCCGGCGGCGGGAGCACGCGGTGTCGCCCCACGCCCAGGTCCATCCACGTCACGAACGAGCTGGTCCCCGCGGACGACCCGCGGGTCCGGGCGGTGCGGAGCAGGACGAGCCCGCCGTAGCGCGCCGTGACCCCGCGGATCGGGTGTCGTGCGACGACGGTGACCCACCACAGCTCGGGCTGGTCGGTCAGCGCGTTGCTCAGGGCGCCGCGTTCTTCGTTGGTGGCGCCGGCCGCGGTGCCCGCCTGGATCACGTCGTTGCGCGTCAGCACGGTGCCGCCGCGGCGCTGGTCGATCAGGATCCCGGCGATGTCGTCGGTCATCCCCTCAGGCACCGTGGCGAGCAGCACCGCCCGCAGCACCGGTTCGGGGGCGCTGTTGATGCTCACCTGAACCGCCCCGCCCGGGCGGGTGAAGCTCTCGAACGCGTCCTCGCCCACGAGCTGGTGGAGGTTCACGAGCACCGCGCCGGCGCGGTCCACGTCCGCCGCGACCACCGTTCCCAGGTCCGCCAGCGCCGTGCCCTGCCCGTCGTGCAGGTGGATCCGCAGCGTCGTCCCGTCGTCGAGCGTGATGTCCAGCGCGTGGCCCTCGGGCCCGAGCGATTCGCCGATGTCGCGGGCGTTGACCGTGCTCAGCCAGACGCCGATCGCCTCCTGGATGCCCCGCGTTGCGTGGTGGTCTCGGTACGCCGCCGTCTGACGCGCCACGGCCCGCGACTGCGCGCTCTGGCGGTTCATCCCGACCGCCGTCATCAGCCCGACGACCAGCGTCAGCAGCACCACGATCACGAGGATGTACCCGCGGCGGCTCACTGATTGCTCCCGTTGTACAGGCGGATGCTCGTCCCGCCCGACGACGAGTCGCCGTCGCCCGTGGGCAGCGTCGGCCCGTTGTCGCCGGTCGGGCCCGTGCCCGGGTCGGGGTTCGTGGCCGGGTCGGCGGGGTCGCCCGGGTCACCGGGCGTGTCCGTGCCCGCGGCGGCCGTGTCGCCCGCGGTGGACCCCGTGTAGGACGCCGCGGCGTCGTCCGTCCCGACGCGCTCGCTCTCGGTCCACCCGATCTCGAAGAGCCACTCGGCGAACGTGCCGTTCTCGGCCCGCGCCCGCAGCTGGATGAACGCGGGCAGGTCCTGCACCATCAATGCGGTGTAGTCGGTGACCCACTCGTCGCCCTTGAACACCCGCCACCGCGCCTCGGTCAGCCCGGTCGCGAGGCGCACCGCGCCCGCGAGCCGGCGGACCTCGATCTCGTCGTCCTGGAACCCGTCGGGCCACGGGTCCGAGCCCATGTCGAGGATCGCGATCTCCTCGGCGGTCATCCTTCGGTACCACAGCGTCCACGTCGTGCCCTCGCGCGTGTCCACGGGCGTGCCCTTGGCGCCGGTGAACGCGGCCGGGTGGATCTCCATGCCCCGCGCGTCCACCTCGACGTCCCTGGGTGCGTCCCACCACGGGCTCTCGAGCCCGAGCCGCGTCATGACCCGCTCGCGCGATCCGTCGGGGCGCAGCTCGAAGACGCCGCGCTCCTGCCCGCCCGAGCCGTCCGAGGAGACAAAGTTCAGCGACGCGTCGTCCTGCGACGCGAACGCCCACTCGGCGGCGCTGGTCGCCAGCGCGCCCGACACGGGCGGGCGTGAGACGACGACCTCGAACCGCGGCGCGCCGCGGGCCGCCGGGTCCGGGCCCAGCGCCAAGCGCGGGCGGGGGAGCACCTCGTCCTCAGCGACCTCGCGGTTCGCCGCGACGACCAGCCGCAGGAACGTCCGCCGGGCGGCGCCCTGGGTCATCGCGAACTCGCTCGAGCGCGCCAGCGCCGCTTCGGACGCGCGGTCCGAGACGGCGACCGCCCCGAAGATCCCGCCCACCGCGAGCAGCACGACGGCCGCGATGACCGTCGCGAGCACCATCTCGAGCATCGTGAACCCGCGCCGTGCCGGGGGTGTTGGTGTCCGGGCGTGGTTCATCACTGGTCCTCGTCATCGCCGGCGGGCCCGCCGCCGTCGAGGGACATGAGCTCTTGCAAGACGCCCGTCATGCCCTCTTCGGTGTTCAGGCGTGTGTTGGCCGAGTCCGGGTTGGCGAACGAGAGCGGGTCCACCAGGCGCGTCAGCGAGGCGTGGGGGAGCGACTGGTCGAACCGCGCGCTGCCGCCGAAGTCCTCGGAGGGCCAGACCGTGACCGAGATCTGCTTGACGCGGTCCACGTTCCGCTCGCGGCGCGACGCCTGGTCGTCGCCGAACGCCGCGGCGTCCAGCGCGATCCGCGCCCGGGTCTCCTTGAACGTGAACCGGTACTTCGCGTCGTTGTACGCCACCGGCTCGGAGCTCGAGGGCACCGAGTTCGGGTCGTCCACGTACTGCAAAATCAGCGCGTTGGCCAATTCGTGCGTCGCCAGCAGGTCCTTGTGGCGCTGCTGCGACCGCTGCAGCGAGCCCGTGAGCATCGCGATCGTGGACGCGAGCAGCCCGATGAGCACGACCGCGAGGATCACCTCGAGGAAGGTCATGCCCCGACGCGAAGCGATCCGGGATGGCGTGCCTCTGGTCATGGCTGCTGTTCGAGCCCGATGGTCCACAGGTCGATGTCGTCCACCGTCCCGAACTCCTTGTCCGGGCCCGCGCTGATCAGCGAGAACGGGCGCCCCGAGTCCGTCTTTTCCGGGCTGTAGTAGAACTGCATCTCCCACGCGTCGGGCGTGGGCAGCCCGGCGTTGGTCGCCTCGACGTACCCGGCGGTAACCAGCTCGGCCAGCGATGCCGGCGGCGAGCCGCTCTTCTGCACCATGTACGACTGGATGTGCCCCTTGTAGACGTTCATCGACGCCTGAGTCGTCTGGATCCGCGCGTCCTCGCCGCGCCGGACCAGCGCGACCGTCGCGACCCCCATCAGCAGCCCGATGATCACGAGCACCAGCGTCAGCTCGAGCAGCGAGAACGCGTGGCGGGTCCCGGGCAGCGGGCGGTATCGGCGCATCTGGCGCATGGCAAGGTCTCCGGTCGTTGGTCTGGATCTGTGCGTCCGGGGCCTGTGCCCCGCCGCATCTCCTCTATCGGTTCTAACGCCCCACGCGGGCCCGCGTTGCGGCCCCCGAAAAGCAAAGGGACACGGGCGTTACAGGCCCTGCCCCGACATGTTCATCATCGGGATCATGATCGACAGGATCAGCGATCCGATGATCACGAACAAAAACACGATCAGCATCGGCTCGAGCGTCGCCAGCACGCGCGACGTCCGCTTGTCCACTTCTTCCTGATAGTCGTCCGCGAGCCCGTCGAACGCGTGCTCCAGGTCGCCCGCCCGGTCCGCCGCGATTAAGAGCCGCCGCGTCGCCAGGGGCATGGATTCGACCTGATCGATCAGCGTCCGCAGCACCCCGCCCTCGATCAGGCGCGTCCGCAGGCGGTCCAGGTCCCGCCGGAGCCCGGGGTCCCCGATCGCCGTGACGCCCACGCCCAGCGCGTCGGCAAGCGGGATGCCCGAGCGGGTCATCGCCGCCATCACGGAGAAGAACCGCGCGCTCTCTTGCGCAAACACCACGTCCTTGAGCATCGGCACCCGGCGCGACATGCGGTTGATCAGCCCGCCCACCGCGCCGCGCCCCAAAATCGCAAGCACCAGCACCGCCCCGACGCCCAGCATCAGCCACACCCAGTACGCCCGGATGAACAGCCCGATGCTCATCAGCATCACGGTGAACCAGGGCAGATCGCGCCCCGTCTTCTCCAGCGCCCCGCCGATCATCGGCACGATGAACGTGATCATCCCGATCCCGACCACCACCGAGATCGTCAGCACGATCGCCGGGTAGATCATCAGCGTCGCCGCCTTGCCCCGCACCGCGAGCTGGCGCCGGATGCCCACCGCCAGGCGCTCGCACGCCCCGGCGAGGTCACCCGTCTGCTCGGCGGCCCGATAGACCGCGATCGTCACGGTGTCGAACCCGCCGATCTTTCGGCACGCCTCGTGAAAGCTGTCCCCGCCCGCGACCAGCTCTTGCAGCCGCAGCGTCCGCGCACGGAACCCCTCGGTCACGACCGACGCCGCCACCTCGAGCGCCTCGACCAGCGGCACGCCCCGCGAGAGCAGCTGGGCGAGCTGGGCGTTCAGCTCCGCGTGGTCCTTGAGCCCCGGGGCTTTCTCGCCGCCCAGCCACCCCGGGAGTTTCCACGTCCGCAGCAGCACCAGCCGCTCTTTCCGCAGCGCCTCTGCCAAGGCCCGCTCGGACCGGGCCTGGCGCACACCCATGGACTTGCCGCCCGTGGGCTTGGCCGCGATGAAGAAGAACGGGTTGACCTGGGCAAGCCGTGTCACGCCTGAACAGTACCGCGCCCCGGCGGGCCGGGTTCGCGTTCTGGCAGACGCGTTGATCGCCCCCCCCGGGCCCGCCACAATACCGGGCCCCCGACGACCGAGAACAGCGGGTGCTGCCCCCGTGCACCCCGAAAGGACCGCCCGTGCCCACCGCCACCCCCCAGGCCAGCCCGACCGTCCCGCCCCCCGCGCCCGGAGCGACCATGCGGGCCCTGGTCAAGCACCACGCCGGCGAGGGCCTGCAATACGTCACCGACCGCCCCGTTCCCACACCCGGGCCGCGCGACGTCCGCATCCGCGTCACCAAAGCCGGCATCTGCGGCACCGACCGCCACATCTGGCAGTGGGACGAGTGGGCCAGCGCGCGCATCCCCGTGGGCATCGTCACGGGGCACGAGTTCGTGGGCGTGGTGGACACGGTGGGCGACGCCGTCACCAAGGTGAAGGTCGGCCAGCGCGTCAGCGCCGAGGGGCACATGTGCTCGGGCACCGACTTCCTCGCCCGCACCGGCGAGGCCCACATCGCCAGCGACACCCAGATCTTCGGCATCGACCGCGACGGGTGCTTCGCCGACCACATCGTCGTGCCCGAGGAGAACGTCTGGCCCGTGCACCCGGACGTGCCCGACAAGTTCGCCGCGATCTTCGACCCCTTGGGCAACGCCGTCCACACCGTGATGGAAGCCGGCGTGAGCGCCAAAACGGTGCTCATCTCGGGCGTGGGCATCATCGGGCTGATGGCGGTGACCGTCGCCAAAGCCGCCGGCGCCGCGCGGATCTATTGCACGGACATCGACACCCGGCGCCTGGCGCTTGCCAAGAAGCTCGGCGCCGTCGAGGCGTTCGACGCCTCCGAGGGCTCCGACTGGATCAAGGAGGTCCGCGGGTCCACCCACGGGCGCGGCGTGGACGTGCTGCTCGAGATGTCCGGCGCCCCGAAGGCGATGGACCAGGGGTTCAGGGCCCTGCGCAACGGCGGGCGGGCCGCCCTGCTCGGGCTCCCGGCCCGCACCGTGGACTTCGACTTCAACGCCAACGTCATCTTCAAGGGCTGCACCGTGCTGGGCATCAACGGGCGGCGGATGTGGGAGACGTGGTACCAGACCGAGGCGCTGCTCACCTCGGGCAAGCTCGAACTCGACGATATCGTCACGCACGAGTACCCCATCGAGAAGTACGAAGAGGCGTTCGAGACGATGATCTCGGGCGAGGGGATCAAGGTGCTGCTGGATGTGGCAGGCGGGTGATTCGGTTTACGACGAGCCAACGTCGCGCAAAATCGCTACGACGATCCAGCACAATTGCCAAGTTGTCACCAGGCTGCCCATGACGATCGCGGCCCACGCATGCCCGCGCCCACCCCTGCTTGGATCTCGCCTGTACGCCTTAAAGCCGAGTATGCCAAGCACAGCGCCGGGAACACTGAAGACAAGTCCTCCAATGAGGAGCAAGAAACCGAGTGTCGCTCCGAAGCTGAAATAGAACCCGATGTGCGCAGTCTTGTTCCTGTCGTGAAGGAGCCCTTTCTTCACGTGAGTCTTGGACCGGATACTCGTGAGCGTTGCAATTTCTTTGGGCGGCGCGTCCATGAAAGCCGGTTGCGCCACACTCGGAACGTGTCCCACAGCTGCGTGGGGTGACGGAGGCGCAGTGATATCAATCACCGCTCGCACCGCCGTCGCCAGCCGCCCGATGTGCGCCTCCACCGGCGGCGTCATCGCATCGAGCCAGTGCGTCGCGCTCAGGTAGTACTCGAGCGATTTCGACGGCACGCCATCCTCGAGCCGAACCGGGATGATCGGGATCCCCTTGCTCGCCGCCCGTTCGACCTCGCGCATCACCTGCTGCGACTCGTTCGCCGCGCCCAAGAGCAGCAGAACGAACGCTCGGATGCCCGTGATGGCGTCGATGATCGACTCGCCCCAGTTCGCGCCCCCGTGGATGTCCCGCGGCGCCACCCAGCACCGCAGCTGCTGCCCCTCAAGCCCGGCGCACACCGCGTCCGCGAGAACTCTGTCGTGCGTCGAATACGAAATGAAGACATCGTGAGCCATCACACCCCCGTCACGCGCCCGAGCCTGCGCCCCCCGCTCAGAACAACGCGGCCACCAGCGGCACGACCACCGCCAGCGTCACCAGCAGCCCGAACAGCAGCGTCAGCACGCCCCCGACCATCCCCACCCACGCGTGCGTGATCCCGCGCCGCGCGGGGTGATCGCGGTACGCCTTCATCCCCTTCACGCTCAGCACGATCGCGACGATCGAGCAGATCGGCCCGACCAGAGGCATGAACATCGCGAGCCCAGACCCGATCGCCGTGTAGTACGACGCGAGCGCCATCGGGTTGTGGTACGGGATCAGCCCGCCCGTCGCGTTCGCCGGCACCGGGGGCAGCGGCGGGCGCTCGCTCCCGCACTCCGGGCACGCCAGCCCGGGCGCGCCCGATCGGTCGTACCGGCAGTCCGGGCACGGGCTCGGGCCCGACGGAGCCGGCACCGCCGTCGGCGGCGCGTTGATCGCCCCCCGCAGCACCGGGTGCTCGCCCGCGACGACCGCCTCCCCCGGGCCCACCGGGTCGAGCGACGCGTTCGCGGGCACGCGCCCCTCGGCCGCCCATGTCTTGATCACGTCGATGTCCGCCGGCCCGAACGAACGACCGTCGGGCAGGCGCACCATGTAAGTTTCAGCAGCAGCATCGGGCATAGTCCGCGAGCGTACCCGCTCGCACGAACGCACACCAAGGCGCCGGGCGATGCGTGTCAGCCCGGGTCAGTCGTGGTTGCGATGGTCCGCGTGGCAGTCCTTGCACGACGCCGCCACAAGCTTCCACGCGGCCTCGGCCCGCTCGGCGTCCCCGGCGTCCAGCGCCCGCTCGAGATCCGCCGCGTGGGCCGCCGCCGCGCGCAGGTCCGCGACCATCTCCGCCGCGGTGAACTCCGGCTCGTCCGTCTGATCACCCAGCGTCCGGAACACATCGGCCACCTGCCCCGCCAGCGCCGCGGGCACCAGGTCCGGATGGTCCGCCGGCGTGCTCCACGACGCCTCCCGCACCAGCTTGATCCGGTCGTACGCCCGGTCCAGCAGCGCCATCCCCGCGACGAACCCGCCCACCTCGGCCACCTCGGGCAACTCGGCGTCCCACGCATCAAGCTCGGTCGTCGAGACGGCCTCCGCCTCGCGCGCGCACTGCCACAGTCCCGGGTAATTCGGCGACGTCCCTGCGGTTTCGAGGAAGGCCAGCGCCTCGCCCGGCGAGATCTCGCCGATGAGTTCGAGCCCGACCGCCGCCGCCGCCGGGCCCCGGTGCTTGCCGTGATGACAGTGCACAAAGATCGGCCTCGGCAGGTCCCGAACCGCCCGCGCCAGGTCCCACCGCTCGTCGCGGTCGATCCCCGCGTACTCCACCGGCACGTGCACGTACCGCATGCCCCGATCGCGGGCCCGCTCGATGTCCGGGCGGGCCGCGTCCACCGAGATGACGGTCTTCACGCCCAACGCCGCGAGCGTCCCGAACCCAGCATCCCCCTCGGGCATCGACCCCGAGTACACGCCCGGGGAGACTTCGATCAGGTTGTGCACCCCCGGCGCGTCGATGGGCGTCGCCCCCGCCGAGATCCGCACCGGGTCATCCCCGCGTGATCCATCGGGCAACGCGCACGACGCGATCACGCCGAAGGCAACCAGCAGGCACGGCACGATCAGTCGGGGCTCCACGCCCCAACAATACCGCCCCGGCCCCCGGGCGGTTCGCCCGGCGCGTGCTTTGTCACTCGGTCGGATCGACCTCGCGCCACCGGACGAACTTCGCCCCGCCGATGTCAGAGACCACGGTCACCATTTGAGCGACGGTGTTCGCCCCGATCGTCGTAGAAACGTCCTGCGGCACCACGGTCGTGAACTGCTCCTCGCCCCCGGGCCAGACCATCCGCAGCGTGTACGTCGCCACCGGGTCCACGCCCCCGAAGTGCGCCCACAGCGGCTCGGTCCCGCCGTACCCCCGGGCCGTGCCGATCTCCCGCATCGCGAGCAGGGACGACCCGTCCGCATTGTACAACTCGACCCGCGTCCCGATGCCCAGCGTGTTCACCGGGCCCTGGCCCACCACGCGGACCTTGAGGTAGTTCGTGTCGTCCGTCTGGTTCTGCAGCAGCACGGTCCTGCCGTCCCCGTCCAGGCGCGACAGTGCGATGTCCAGGTCCCCGTCGCTGTCGTAGTCCACAAAGACTGCGTCCTGGAAATCGCCCGTCAGCCCCGCGCCGTGGTCCTCAGCGGTGAACGTCCCGTCCCCGTTGTTCGTGTACAGCAAGTTCGCGACGCCCGACCCGGTCGCGATGTACAGGTCCAGGTCGCCGTCGTTGTCGTAGTCGCCCCAGGTCGCGCTGTGCATCTCGGCGATCGCGAGAATGCCCGTCGCCGCCGCGACATCCACGAACGAGAGCCCGTCGGCCGTGTTGCCCCACAGAATCCCGGGCGTCGTGGTACGCGCGTCGGGCGTGTAGAGGTCCATGTCGCCGTCGTTGTCGTAGTCGCCCCACGCGGAGCCAAACTTGTAATTGTTATCGACGTACGTCACGATGCCCACGAAACCCTCGGTGTAGGTGCCGTCCCCGTCAGACAGGAACAGCTTCCCGGTGCCGTAGTGGGAGAAAAAATCCAGGTGCCCGTCGTTGTTGGCGTCGGCGGACGAAACATAGTCGCCGTTGCCGACATCGCCCGCGTCGTTCATGCCGGCGCCCACGTCCTCGGAGTCCTCGAACCCCGTCGGGGAGTACCCGCTGTACCCCGCGCCCATGTTCATCGCGATCCAGTTCCCGTTCTCAGCCATCACGACAAGATCGCATACGCCGTTTGCGTCAACGTCCGCCGCGACGACGTGCTCGACGTTGCTGGGCCCGTCCACGCCCACGTCGCCGCGCGCCACGGGGAACCCGCCGAGGTTCTCGAACAGATTGAGATTGGTGTTGTCCGCGTTGTACAGGTCCGGGTCGCCGTCCCCGTCGGCGTCGAGGACCGCCGTCCCCCGGGGGTAGTTGCCCATCGCATACGCCGTGAATGTGCCGTCGCTCGAGTCCTGCCGCAGGATGCACGCCGACTGCCCCGACACGAACGCGTCCAGGTCGCCGTCACCGTCGAAGTCCATCCAGTGCCACCCGGAGCCGTCGTGCAGCGCCGCGTTGGTGTCCACGCCGAACGTTGCCGCCGCGGTCACATCCACGAACACCGGCGGCACCTCGTCCACCGACACGTTGTCGATACCCCACGACTCGTTGGCCGTGGTGTCCGTGTTGGCGCCCTGAAAGAGAATCTCCGTTTCGCTGTCGGCCGCCACGAACGTGAGCGTGACCGACCGGTAGATCGCGTCGTCGGCCGCGCCCTTACCCAAGTCCGACCCGTACGTGTCCGGCGGCGACCCGTACGACTGGTCGCCCCCGCCCGAGGAGTCGAACGTGTGCGTCATCAGGTTCGTGCCGTCCGCGCTCACACTCAGCGTGTCCGCGTCGCCCCCGCTGGCCGGGTCCCAGTCGTCGATGATGTAGGCGTCGAAAACGAGCTCGTACGTCATGCCCGCGGTGGTGTTGAGGAAAATCGATGTGGACAGGTCCACGCTCGACTCCTCGCCAAAGTAGCCGAGGTAATCCGTGAACCCGCCCGAGCTGTCCGTCCGCTCGCCGACCCACTCGTCGCCCACGCCGCTCTCAAAGTCGGTGGTGTACGGGATGTCGGCAGCCGTGTACGCCGCCGACCCGTACTCGTACGCCCCGATGTCGTACGCCGACCCCGCCGGGCGTGCACCGCCGTTGAGATCGGTCGAGGTGTACGACGACATATCCAGCCCGTCGTCGATCGCGCCCGAGCCCGACGCGAGCGAGAAATCCCCGCCGCCCTCGTCCTCGAACTGCGGGTCGTAATAGTTCTCGTTGGGCGAGTTGAACCCCGCCGACCGCGACCCGCCGTACTGCCACATCAGATTCGTGTCCGCGTCGATCGTCGAACTGCTGCCTTCCATGCAGCTGTCGCCGATGTCGGAGAAGATCACGTTTCGAACCAACGCGTTGCCATCGTCAACGTCCAGCCCATCGCCGTTCACGCCCCAGATCGTGCAGTTGATCAGCTCGATGTCATCGTTGACGTTGGTGAGCTGGATGCCGTCGTCCATGTCGTCGTCGGCGATGAGCGTGTTGGTGACGAGCCCCTGCGCATCCTCGAACGAAATGCCGATGTCCCCGTCGAGGATCGTGCAGGCGTCGATTATGATGTCGATCCCGCCGCGCAGCTGAATCGCCTTGTCCCCGATCCCGTCGATCGTGCACCCGATGACCGTGAGCGCGCCCCCGTCGGCGGCGATGCCGTCGTCGTTGGCGGTCCCGATCGTGCAGTTCGTCAGCGTCGTCGTGCAATCGCCGAGATCGAGCGTGTCGTCGGCGCCCGTGATCGTGCAGTTCGTAAAGACGATGCCCTCGGAGTCGTCGCCCGCCACCGTGTCGTCCGACGTGGACGTGTTGGTGATCACGAACCCGGTGAACTGCCAGTAGTCGTCGTTGTCCAGGCGAATCACCCGCCCGGAACGCGACAGCGTGACGGTCCCCGCGTCGCCCGTCTGCGACCCGCCCGTGTCGGCGATCACCGAGATCGGGTTGCCGCTCGTCCCGTCGTTGCTCGGCGTGATCTCGCCCGAGTACGCCCCCGCGCCGACGTAGATCACGTCGCCCGCCGAGACCTGGTCCACAGCGTACGCGACCGTTGCCCACGCCAGCGCCGGGCTCGTCCCCGTCGCCAGATCGCTCCCCGTTGCCCGGACGTAGTACGTCGTCGCGTCCGCCCCCGACGCCGCCGCGCACGCGAGAAGGACACCCCAGACCGCCCGTCGTGTGGAATCGTTCATGCCCGCAGGATCGGCGTTCCCCGACCCCCGATCCGCCCGCCCCGCCCGCCGCCCACCCGCACGGCGTCGCCCGCGCCGCGCGTACCGGATCGGCAGCCACCGCTGCGTCCGAAAAGAGAAACGGCCCGGACGTTCCGCGTGGAACGCCCGGGCCGGGATCAGGAGGGGAGTGGAGCAATCAGCGCCCGGGTTCCGCCCGGCGCCGGTGAGATCCGATCAGGCCTTGCGGCGACGACGGCAGGCGACAAGGCCCATGCCGGCCAGCGCGAGCGAGCTGGCCGGGGCCGGCACCGTCTCGAAACCGCCCGCGTCAAACCAGCCCTGCTTCTTCGAGTTCCACCCGTTCAGGAACCCGTCCACGCCGTACGCCGTGTTCAGGCCCTTCACCGGGTGCAGCCAGACGCCCAGGGCGTCGCCGAACTCGACGCCGGTCCACTCGCTTGCCCCGCCCGGGCCGGGGTGCTTGGGCAGGTGGGCGCTCAGGTTGGTCGTGTCGAGCGTCAGCGAGAACGTCCGGTCCCCGCCCGCGTCAGAAACCGACGCGTTGACGATGTCCGCCGAGTTGATGCCCAGCGACGACGCGATCTTGTCGGGCGACTGGATGCCCGGCGCGGGCGACCCGTCCGCCCAGCTCAGCTGCGTGTTCTCGCCGTTGTACGAGTACACCGTCACGTCCGGGCTCGCCAGCGTCGAAGCGTCGAAGTAGATCAACGCCAGCTCGCCAGCGTGCCCCTTCGGGTCCGGGCCGGGGCTGACCGCGAGCGTGTACCCGTCGGTGATCTGGTCGTCGAAGGTCACGTCCCACGTGAACGTCTCAGCGACATCGTCGTACGACCCGGAGATCGCCTTGAACGTGCCCGCGACGTTGTTGATCCCAGCCCCGCCGTCGCCCTGGGCCCAATCCCAGGAGTACACGGTGGCCGAGGCGCTGGACGTACCGACAGCAAGGCCCGCCGCAGCGAGCGCAATCATGGTGGTCTTCATGGTTCTCTTTCCTCTCTCCGGTTGTGTGCTCCGCCGACTCGCGTCGCCGGTCACCGTGCTCTCACACGGCGTACACCTACACCATGCCCCACCCGGCGCACGCCGCCACCGCACGCGTCAATGACCGTGCGCGCCGCGCCCGCCTGTACCGGTTGTGCCGCCTGCGCTGCGCCCTGCCCGCCATTCCTCCCCCGTCGCCAACGGGGGAGGTGTCCGCGCAACGGACGGAGGGCGCCAGATTCCTCCCTCGCCCATCCGGGGAGAGGGCCGGGGTGAGAGGTCTTCCTCTTCTACGACTTCTCATCTTCCCGCAACGACGCCGCGATCGCCACCTCCTGCAGCCGCACGCTCGCCCGCTCCAACGCCTCCTTCGCCGCGTTGAACGCGTCCGCGTCCACCGCCCGCCAGTCCGCGCTCCCCGCGTCGATCATCTTCTGGACATCGCCGAGCTTTGCGTCCAGTTCTCGGGCCAGCCCGCTGTCGAGCGCCCCCCGGTGCCGCTCCAGCGCCCCGCCGATCCAGACCACGTCGAGCCTCGCGTTCGCGATCAAGTCCGCGATCCGGTGCCGCGTCATGTCCTCGCGCGCGTGCTCGTAGCTCTCGGCCTCGATCCGGTCCACGTCCTCGCCGCTCAGCCCATGATTCGGTACCACCTGCAGCCGCGCGCGCTTGCCAGATCGCTGCTCCACCGCGCTCACCGTCAGCACCCCGTTCGCATCGACCAGGAACTCCACCTCGAGCTTGGGCACCCCCGCCGGCATCGGGGGCAGCCCCGACAGGTGAAACTCCCCCAGCGATCGGCAATCGCTGACCATCTCCCGCTCACCCTGCACCACGTTCAGTTTCACCGACACCTGCCCGTCCACCTGCGTGGAAAACCGCTCGGTCGCGCGCGCCGGCACCGTGCTGTTCCGCATGATCAGCTTCGCCACCGCACCGCCGGCGGTCTCGACGCCGAGGCTCAGCGGGATCACGTCCAGCAGCAGCGCGCCCGAGGTGGTCCCCGACAAAATCCCCGCCTGCACCGCCGCCCCCAGCGAGACCACCCGGTCCGGGTCGATCGCCGTATACGCCTCCACGCCGAAGACCTCCGACGCGCGCGCCCGCACCAGCGGGATCCGCGTGGATCCGCCGACCATCACCAGCGCGTCGATCGGCCCGTCGCCCATCCGCGCGCGCGCATCGCGCAGCGCCCGCTCGCACGCCCGGCGTGCCCGCCCGACCCAGCCCTCGATCAGCGTCTCGAACTCCGCCCGCGTGATCGTCCGCCGATACACCCGCTCGCTCGCCCCCTCGCCGGGCGCGCCGAGGTCGATCTCGACCGTCGCGGAATCGTCCGTGCTCAGCTTGTGCTTCACGCCCTGCGCGAACGCGATCAGCGCCCGCTTCGTCGCCGGCGGCAGCCCGTCGAGCGTGCGCGCATCGATCGACACCCCCGTCTGCGCGCTCATCTCGGCGCAGAACATCGATACCAGCATGTGATCGACGTCATCGCCCCCCAGGCGCGTGTCGCCCGCCGTCGCGAGCACCTCGAAGAAAGCCGTCTCACCATCGTTCTCAGCCGGCGTCAGCCGCAGAACCGACACGTCGAACGTCCCGCCGCCCAGGTCATACACCGCGATCGTGCGCGCGGGCGAGCCCGCCCGCGCCCCCAGCCCGTACGCCAGCGCCGCCGCCGTCGGCTCGTTGACGATCCGCACCACGTCCAGCCCCGCCAGCCGCCCGGCGTGGCGCGTTGCCTGCCGCTGCGCGTCGTCGAAGTACGCCGGCACCGTCACCACCGCCTTGCGCACCGCGTGCCCAAGCTCCCGCTCGGCCTGCGCCTTGAGCTCGCGCAGCACGTCCGCCGACACCTCCTCGGGGCTCAGGTCCCGCGAAGTACCGTCGGCCAGCTCCACCCGCGCCCGCACCGTCGCGTTCGGGCCCTCGACCACCGGGTGCGAGACGTACGCCAGGTCCTCACGCACGTCCGCCAGCGAGCGCCCCATCAGCCGCTTTACGCTCGTCACGGTCCGCAGCGGGAACTCGGGCGCCCGCGAGCGGGCCTCCTCGCCCACCACCGCGCGCACGCCGGCGCGCGATCCCGCGTCCGGCTCGTACCGCACCGCGCTTGGCACGATCCCCCCGAGCACCCGCGGCCCGCCCGCATCGGCCACCGCGACCAACGAGTTGGTCGTCCCCAGGTCGATCCCCACGATCACGTCTGCGCCCATGCACGACCCTAGGCCCAGCGGCGATTCTTCCCTCTCCCCTTGGGGG
>BQJQ01000056.1 GCA_021604785.1 Phycisphaeraceae bacterium | reverse complement strand
TTCACTTCGTGAACAACTCGGGCCCGGGTGGGGGCTCCGGGGTGGCTCACATGTACATGCGCGGGACTGGCACGCCGGTGATCGACCGCTGCGTCTTTGTTGGCGGCTCGAACGCGTACGACGCGGTCAACGCGCACGGGGCTTGCGCCGTCGAGATGCGTCAGTGCGTCATAGCCGACAACGCGACATTCGAGGCCGTCCGGCTCGACAGCCTGGGAAACACCGTCGTCAACTGCACTGTCGTCGGCGATGACACCGAACTCGGGCGGGCGTTCTTGTCCGTGGGCGGGTCGATCGACATGCACAACACGGTGATCGTGGGATTCACGGTCACGTTCAGCGGAGCGCAGGTCGATCTCTCCCGGTGCTTGGCGCCTGGTGCGCCGGGGGACAACGTGCCCGGAGCGCCGAGCTTTGTGGACCGCCCGGGCCGGGATTTCCGGCTTGCGCCGGGGTCCCTCGGGATCGACGCAGCGGACGGCGACGCTCTGGACCCCGCCGTGATGCTCGACCTCGGGGGGCTGGCCCGGTACGTCGACGACACCGCGACGTCGAACACGGGCATCGGCTCGATCACGTACCTCGACATCGGGGCGTATGAGTACGGCGGGACGCCCGTCGCGGCCTGCCCGCCGGACATCGACGGCAACGGCGTGCTCAACGTTGACGACATCGAGGCGTTCGTCATCGCCTTCCTCGGCGGTGATCTCGCGGCGGACATGGACGCCAACGGAGTGCTCAACGTCGATGACATCGAGGTCTTCGTCGAGGTGTTCTTGGCCGGGTGCGACGAATGAGGCTCAGTTCTCGACGCGGTACACACCCGAGACCAGGAGCGTGAGCACGTCCGCCGTCGGGCGCGGCCCGACGCGGCCGACCACAACGACCTCGTCGAGCGGGTTCAGGCCCGCGGCGATCGGGTCGCCGGCGAAGGGCGTGCCGTCGGCGTTCACCAATTGAACCGTCGCCGCGTTGGATGTGATCGTCTCGGGCGTCTCGCAGCAGTAATCCCAGGGCGTTCGGCACCGGTCGGCGGGGTTCTCGCCGCAGTGCGGCAGTGCGAGGTCCACGATCGTGAACACCGGGCTGGCACCCGCGATCGGCTCCTTGCGGCCGCCGATACGGCCGCGGATGACGAGTTCTTCACCTTCTGTCGCGGATGCCTTCGCTTCCGAGACACTCTGCGCATCGGCGGGCTCGCTGGTGAGCACCCACGCGGGGCCGGTGGGCTCGGTCGCTTCGACGACGGGCTCGGCAGTTGGCTGGCTTTGCCTTTCGCACCCCGCCGAGAGCAGCAAGGTGACTGAGGCGAGGCTGATGAGTGCAGTGGTGGGACGCATGGGGAACTCCTTCTGATCAGAATGATTTGAGCGCCTCGGGGATTGGGAGGCGGAGGCAGCGGATGGCGGGGGGGATGGCGCCGATGAGCCCGACGGCCAGCCCCCCGAGGATACCCGCGAGCATCACGGGTGCATCGATCGTGAGGGCGAACGCGCCCATCGAGAACCGCACGGCCAGCCCGTCGAGCAGCACCAGTCCGATGGCTGCGCCGATCAGGGCGCCGCACGCCGACGCGAACACGGACTCCTCGGTCAGGTTCAGGACGATCGCGGCGCGGGTGAACCCGAGCGCCTGGAGCATGCCGACCTCGCGCACGCGGGCGGCGAAGGCGGCGTACATCGTGTTGATTCCGCCGAGGACACCGCCCGAGGCGATGAGGATCGCCGTCACGATGATCATGACGCGGATGGGCCCGTAGAACGCGGCGATCGAGGCGTAGTAATCCGACTCGGCCATCGCACTGAGCTCGAGATCAAGCCGGCTCTTGGCGAACAGGTCTACGTCGGCGAAGGTGCCACCGTCGAGCGTCACGATGACGCACGACAGCGAGGCGTCGCGGTTGGTCGCGATCTGGAGGTCGGTCAGGGGCAACCAGATCTCGGCGTTCATGACGCTGTTCGGCGCGCTGAACCTCCCGACGATGGTCCAATCGCGGTCGTCGAAATAAAGGGTTTGGCCGAGCGCGAGGCGTTCGTCGGGCACGCCGAGGCGGGTGGCGGCGAGCTGGCCGACCATCATCTCATCGAGTCCGTTCGCCGGCGGGCGCCCTTCGATGATCTCGACCTCGGGGTGCACGAGCAGGGCGACGGGGCGGACACCGCGCATGACGGCGGCGAGGTCCTCGGTGCTGTCGGCGGTCGCGCGCACCGGGAGGGCGGCGTGGATCTCGGGCGACGCGTACAGCACGCCGGCTCTCTCTTTGATGCCCCGAATGCTCGCGGCGGCGATGCCCTCGACCGACGCGTCGATCTGGGATCGTTCGACGCCCTCCTCGCTGCCGGCGCCGAGGATCATCACGTTCTCGTGCAGGCCTGTATGCGTGGCGAGCGTGGCCTGCATACCTCGCACGAACCCGCCCGCGGCGAGGATGAGCAACACCACGAGCGACGAGCCGATGAGCGACGCCGCGAGGCGCACGCCGCTGCGCCCGAGGTTGCGGAAGGCGTATTGGAAGGGGAGCTGTCGCATCGGTCCTTTCGGCTAACGCTCAGGCGGCGCGGAAGCACTCGGCGATCTCGCGGCGGGATGCCTGCCACGCGGGGATGAGCCCGGCGAGCACGCCGAGCACGGCGCACACGAGCAGGCCCGAGAGCAGCAGGCCCGGGCTCGCGACGATCGGGATGGTCGTGCCCTCGACCGAGAGTGCGAAGTTCCCAAAGCGTGCGACGCCCAACGCCGCTGATGCGCCGACGACCCCCCCGAGCACGGACAGCACAATCCCCTCGGCCACGATCAGCCCGGCGACAAGCCTGCCCGAGAACCCGATCGTCTGCAGGATCGCGTGCTCGGAGACGCGGCTCTGCACGCTGAGCACGATGGCGTTGGCGACCAGCGCGAGCACCGCCGCCAGGCACCCGAGCCCGAGCCAGCGGGCGAACCCGACAAGCTCGATGATGTCGTCGGCGATGCGCCCGATGAACGCTTTTTCTCCAAAGGTCGCTGTGGGCTCCTGAGCGGTTCGGAAGAGTTCGTCGATCTCTTCGGAGACCCCGTCGAGCCGCGACGCGTCGGTTACCTTCACGTTGAACTGGGTCACGATCCCGAGCTGGTCGCGCCCGGCGAGCTGGACGAACTCCAGCGCGGTGTACGCGACGTTCTGATCCTGCGGGTTTGGCGAGCGGACGACCCCGGCGACGTACGCCGTGATGCCCGCGGCGTCGAACCGCATCCCCGGACGAAGCCCGCGCCGGGCCGCGAGCGTCTCGCCCAGCAACGCCGCGTCTGTGCGGGATTTCCAGTCCTCGATGGACCCGCTGATGACCTCGAACTCGCGCCCGGGCCCGCGGAGGAAGTCGTCCTTGGGGACGCCGCGGAACGTGACGACATCGAGGCTCGTCCGGCAGTTGGAGACCACGATCTTCATCGGCGTCACGCTCGCGACGCCCTCGACGCGTTCGATCCGGCTCTGGTAGTCCTGCGGGAGCTGGCTCGTCGCGGGGCAGTAGCGATCCTTGCGATAGACAACCAGGGTGGTGTCGTTCGCCTTGGCGGTGGTCGCTTCGGTCACACCCTGGTTCATCGCTTGCACCGCGGTGAACAGGAACATGGCGATCGCGATTCCCATGACGGTCAGCAGCGACCGGACGCGGTGTCGCGTGACCTGGCGGGCGACATATGGCAGGCAACGGTGGAGGGTCACGCCGGGGCTCCTTGTTCGGAAGGCACCTCGGCTCCGACCAGCCTGCCCTTGTCGAGGTGCAGCGTGCGTTTGGCGTAGTCCGTGGTCTTCGGGTCGTGCGTGACCATGATCACGGTTTTGTTGGTTTCTTCATTGAGCTGCTGGAGCAGGGACATCACGGCGTGGGCCGAGGGCTTGTCCAGGTCGCCGGTGGGCTCGTCAGCGACGATGATCCCGGGGTCCGTGACGATCGCGCGGGCGATCGCGACGCGTTGCTCCTGCCCCCCCGAGAGCTGGCGGGGGAAGTGCTCTTGACGGTCCGCAATGCCGACGCGTTCGAGCGCCGCCATGACCCGCTCGTGCCGTAGCTTCCGCGACATCGCGTGCAGCAGCAGCGGGAGCTCGGTGTTCTCGTACGCCGTGAGGACCGGCACGAGGTTGTAGAGCTGGAAGACGTACCCGACGTGCTTGGATCGCCACGCGGCGAGCTGGTTCCGCGAAAGCGTCGAGAGGTCTGTTCCCTCGACAGTGAGCGATCCGCTGGTTGGCGAGTCGATCGCAGCGATGAGGTTCAGCAGCGTCGTCTTGCCGCTGCCGCTGGGGCCCATCAGCGCGAGGAAGTCGCCCCGGGGCACGTCGAGATCCAGCTCGTCGAGCGGGCGGATGATGGTGTCGCCCTTGCGGTACTCCCGCGTCAGTTTACGGCACTCGATCAGGCTCATGACGCTCCCTCCGGATCTGCGTTGTCGATGATGACCGCCTCGCCCTCGTGCAGGGTGCCGTCGATCACGGCGAGCACCGCCCCCGGCTGCACGGGTCCGCGCACCGTCACCCATCCTTCCTCCCGCGAGACGGGCTCGACCGCCACCGACTGCAGCACGCCCCGGTTCTGCCGCCGGTGGGTGACGAGCCAGACCCGCGCCCCGGCATCGCCCTCGCTCAGCGCGCTTTCGGGGATGAGCACACTCGGCGCGTCGAATCCGTCGGTCGTCTGCTGTTGCGAGCCGCCATCATGCCCGGGCAGGAACCGGACGCGCGTGAGCATCTCGGGCCGCAGTATCGGTGACGGGTCGATCACTTTGACCTTCATCTGCAGCGTGTTTTTCTGCAGGTCCGCCTCGTGCGTGATCCGCAGCACCTCGCCGGCGAACGTCGTGTCCGGCAGAACCTCAACGACGACTTCGCACCGCTGCCCGAGGAACACGTTCGCCGCGTCCGCGAGGGGCACATCGACGCGCACCTGAAGCCGCTCGGGGTCGTACAGGTGCACCAGGTGCGCCGAGTGCGGGTCGTCCATCATCCTGACGACTTTGTCGCCCGGCACCTTGATGCGGCTCATGACGTATCCCGTGATGGGCGCTCGGATAACCATGCGGTCGAGTTCGAGGGCCGCCTCATCCCTGGCCGCGCGGGCCCGTTCCACGGACGCGGCGGCGAATTGCGCGTCCGCCTTTGCCGCATCGAGCCGCCGTCGGTCTTCGATTCGCAGTGAAAGATCGCGCTCTGCCGCGCGCAGGTCGGCCTGAAGGCGCCGCACCCGGGCCGCGAGCAGCGGCTCGCGCGCCCCAAGCGCCGCGACTTCCGCCCGCTGCGCCGCCAAATTCTCGCTCGCGATGATGACCTCCAGGTCCGTCGCGGCCCCGCTCGATCGAGACTCCTCGGCCCGCGAGAGCTCTTCTTCAAGCCGTCGCTGGGTCGCGCGGCCCGCTGCGATCAGCGAGGGAAGCTGCGCGAGCTCGGCACGGCTCTCGGCCACCGACGCTCTGCCGGCTTCGACCGCGCGATCGAGTTCCACGGGCTCGTCCCACGAGCTCTGGGCCGCGAGGAGCTCGGCCGCCGTGAGTGTCCGCTGTGCTTCGGTGGTCGCGAGGTTGGCCTCCGCTCGCCGCAGCCGCAGCTCGGAATCCTCCGCGATCAACCGAGCGACCAGCTGCCCCTGTTCGACATGATCGCCTTCAAGAACCTCGATGCTCGCGACGACCCCGTCCGCCAGCGCCGTGCAGGCGATATAGAACGGCTCGGCTTCAAGCCAGCCCGCGGCCTGCACCGTCGGCCCGTTCCGGGCTTGCCTGGCACCCGCCTCTGGTTGGGGCTCGGGTGCCTGTGGGGACGCACGATCGAAGACAGCCTGGGTCACGGTGATCGACCGCGCAGGCCTGATGACCGGCCACGAGCTCCACGCCAGCAGCGCGAGGGTCATGGCGAACACGGCCACAGGGATGATCACCGCGAGCTTCGACCGCCCACGTGGCGGCGTGGGCGCACTCGTGCCCGCGTCGGGGCTCGTATGGTTCATGGGTTCTCCAGAGTCTCGGCGTTGCAGCGCGTTCAGCGCGCACTTCCGGCGTTACGCGGAAGCCGAGACCCTGGGAGGTCGCTTGAGGCGGAGAAGGTGCGCCTCGCCGCGAACGGTTCGCGGGGCGCGGAGGTGCGTGACCTCGGGAAGCTCCCGCACCGTCACCCGGGCCAGCCCGAGCACGCCGATGTACACCGGTGTCGAGGAGCAGCACAGCGACGGGCAGTTGCATTTCCCCGGAGGGCATTCTGAATTGCCGGGCGTGTTCGACGACTGGCCTGACGCGTCGGACATGTCGCCGACTTCCGCCTCGCTGCAGCAGCATGTGTCGGCAACGCTCGCCTGAGCGACGGGAGCAGGCCGGTCCGCCCGGCAGCACTGGCGCGCGAAACCCGTGTGCAACGGCAGCACGATCAGCGACACGGCCAGCAGCATGGACACCAAAGCCCGCATACTTCCATCGTACTCCACAGGGCAGCCCAAACACGAGGCTGTTCGACTCATCGTGCCGATCCGCGCCCCGCTTTGCCAAGCCACGCGGGGCCGGGGCCTATTCCAGCCATTCTCGGACGGGACGATCAAGCCTCAAAGCGGCCCGTTCCGGCGATCAGGCAGGCTCGGGGTGGCTCTGGACGTGACCCAACCCCGCGGGACCGGCCAACGGCGATGAAGCCGCGGGGCGCCGGTCAAGGCGCCCCGCGGGGTGATACGCGTACCCCCGACGCGTGGAGCCCGGTGTTACAGGCACCCGCCGAGGAACGACGCGACGAAGCAGTCGATGTCATCGACGTTCAGCGTGCCGTTCCCGTCGCAGTCGGCGGCGCAGGGCGGCGGCGTGAGCGACAGCGGCGAGCGGAATTCGAGGGTGTCGATCACGTGCGGGACGACGACCGTCGTGCCATCCGGGCGGACGAACTCGAAGTCGACGGGAATCGACAGCCCCTGGGCCCCGTACACGCCCTCGCCATCAGGCGTGAAACCCGTGAGTTGCAGCGGGGCGCTGAGTTGTGATCCGGCGCTGAGAATCAGGTGCACGCCCCAGCCGTCTCCGGTGACCCAGATGTCGGGCCAGCTGAGTTCACACACTTCCGTTCCCAGCCCGCCGACGACCTCGTAGGTACCCATTACCATGTCCGCCGGGCCGCGCAGCGTGGTCGGAAGCCCGTCGCTGCCCGGGATGTCGGTGAACAGGAAGTCGTCGACGCCCTGCCCGTCGAACGCGGTGAAGTCGATGACGCCGGAGTTCGTCGTCGGGTCGTAGTTCCCCGATGCGCTCTCGTACGTGACCGTGACCCAGATGCCCCACCCGTCGCCCATCGCGCACAGGCGGACGGACCAAGCGTTGGCTGGCGTGGCCATCACGGCCGTGGCGAGAACAGCGGCCGCCGCCGCGCCGCGGCGCGTCACGAGCCCGGTCAAAGTGCGAACGATTGAACGGTTCATGCTTCTTCTCCTTGTCATGTGAGGCGTGACGCCACCTTGGGTGATGGCCCAACGCCGCCTGTTCGTACAATGGGGCCGCCCACGGGTGCCCCCCTGCATCCAGAAGCACCGTTCGCGTGCGGGGCGGCTCGGGAAATTTTCGAGATCAGCAGAATTGGGGAGAGCGGGAGCCGCGGATGGGCTCGGGGGCAGACGTCACACAACTGCTCAATGACCTGAGCGTCGGCGACGAGCACGCCGCGTCGCGGTTGCTGCCGCTGGTCTACGAGGAGCTCAGGCGGCTCGCGGCGGGGTACCTCGCGCACGAGCGGGCCGACCACACGCTGCAGGCGACGGCCCTAGTCCACGAGGCGTTCCTGAGTCTCGTCGGGTCCGGCGACGACCGTTGGGAAAGCCGGGCGCACTTCTACCGCGTCGCGGCCCTCGCGATGCGCCATGTGCTGGTCAACCACGCGCGGGACCGTGCCCGGATCAAACGCGGCGGCGGCGCCCGCAAGCTACCCCTCGCGGAGGACCCGGTCGAGATCGATGCCTCACCCGAGGACCTGATCGCCCTGGACGAAGCGCTCGACCGGCTGGGCGAGCTCGACGAGCGCAAGGTTCAGGTGGTGCAGCTGCGATACTTCGGAGGGTTCACCATCGAGCAGGCGGCCAGGATCCTGGGGATCTCGCCGGCGCAGGTGAAACGCGACTGGACCGGCGCCCGCGCGTTCCTGATGCGCGAGCTCTCGCGGGGCGACCCGCGATGAGGCCTCAACGGTGGCGGCAGATCGATGAGCTCCTGCTCCGGGCTCTTGAACAGGACCCGGGCGAGCGGTCCGCCTTTGTCGAGGCCGCCGCGGGCGACGACTCGGACCTGCGCCGCGAGGTCGGCTCGCTGATCGAAGCCGCGGCGGGGCGCGAGGCGTTCTTCGATCAGCCCGCGATGGGGGGTGTCGCTGGGCTGCTCGGCGCGGACGATGAAGACCCGCGCGAGCTCATCGGCCGACGCCTCGGGGCGTACCGCATCGAGGGCGTCATCGCGTCGGGGGGCATGGGGGCCGTCTGTCTGGGCATTCGCGATGACGACGCGTTCACCATGCGCGTCGCGATTAAGCTCGTGCGTGCCGGCGCAGGCGGGTCGTCGGGCGATTGGCACGACGAGCGGCTGCGCCGGTTCGACCTCGAACGCCAGGTGCTCGCCGAGCTCGAGCACCCCTCGATCGCCCGCCTCATCGACGGCGGCACGTGCGAGTGCGGGCGCCCATACCTAGTCATGGAGCACGTGGACGGGCTGGCGATCGACGCCCACTGCGACCGGGCCAAGTTGAGCATGACGCAGCGGCTGCGCCTGTTCGTGCGCGTCTGCCGGGCCGTTCAGCACGCACACCAACGCCTGATCATCCATCGCGATCTCAAGCCGAGCAACATCCTCGTCACGCCCGAGGGCGACCCGAAGCTGCTGGACTTCGGGCTCGCCAAGCTGCTCGACACGCACCGGGCGGCGCTGCGTTCAGCGCACACGCAGGCGGGGCAGTTCATGGGGACGATCGCGTACGCCGCCCCGGAGCAGGTCTCGGGCTCGGCCCGCGACCAGGACGCGCGCACGGACGTGTACGCATTGGGGATGATCCTGTACCGCCTGATCGCCGGGCGCAGCGCGTACACGACCGACGGGTCGATGTCCGAGGTGCTCGATCGGATCACGCGTGTGGTCCCGCCGCAGCCGTCGAGCGTCAACCCGCGGGTCGGGCGCGAGCTCGACACGATCGTCATGAAAACGCTGGCGAAAGACCGGGATGCCCGGTATCAGTCCGCGGTTGAGCTCGGCGACGACGTCGAGCGACTTCTCGCGGGCAAGCCTGTCCGCGCGCGCGGGGCCGGGCGGTGGTACGTGCTCCGAAAAGCGGCGTGGCGGCACCGGGTCGGTGTGGGCACCGTGGCGGGCCTGCTCGTGCTCGCTCTCGGAGTCGCGGTCACGATGTCCGCTCAGGCCGCGCGACTCGCGGATCGCGAGGTCGAGCTCGTCGCCGCGCTCCGGGCGAGCAACATCGAGCGGGCGCGCACGCTGGGCGCGACCGGGTCAACCCTCGAAGCCGAGCAGGTCCTGTGGAGTGAGTTGCTCGCATCCCTCGAGGGCGCACCCGTCCGGGATCGCCTCGCAGACGGCGACCCGTCGGCATACTGGGCGCTGTGGGAGCTCTACGCCCGCGACCCGTGCCGGTGGACGACCCCGGCGCCCGGAGCGAGCGACGCCCCCGCACGCTTGTCCTCCGACGGCGCCTGCGTCCTCGTCCGCACGGGCGATGGCCCGAGCACCCTGTTTCGCGCGCGCACAGGCGAAGCCGTGGGGGTGGTGCCAGCGCGCGCGGGCGAGGTCGGAGCCGCGTGCGTTGTCGATGCCAATTCGGTCGTTTGGTACGCCACGCCCAGCGGGGAAATCGTGCGCTGGCAGCCCGGGGGCACGGACGGTGTGATCGTGGCCCGAACCGGACTCGATGAGCCGACCGGGCTCTGCCTGGGGCCGAGCCACCAAGTTCTGGTTTGGTCCGACAGCCAAGCAGCGATCGTCAGCCTCGACGCCCCGGAGCGCGTGCGCCGGATCGACATCGAAACCGCGCGCATCCGCAACCTCGCGATGAGCCCCGACGGGTGGATCCTCGCGGTCGCCGCGGACGACGGCTATCTCCGCCTGTACGACGCCGACACCGCAACGCTCGCCGCGAAGCTCCTCGAGCCAGAGCGGTGGACCTCGCAGCTCGCGTTCAGCCCGGGTGGTCGATACCTCGCGACTGATGTCAACGGGGCCGATGTGGTGGTCGTAGACGTGCGCACGCGGGCGGTCGTCGCCCGGTTGACCGACGCGTCGGGGTGGATCGCAACGCTTCAGTTTCACCCGGATCGCACCGAGCCGGCGCTTTTGCTCGCATCGAGCGCGGACAAGTCCGCCTACATCTGGGAGGCCCCCTCGGGGCGCCTCGTGCGGCGGCTTGCGGGGCACGCCACCCCTCTCTACGACGCCGTGTTCGACCCGGTCGCGGGTCGCGTCGTCACGCTCGGCGGCGACGCGATCCGCGCGTGGGACCTCGACACGGACACAGGGGTCACCCGGTGGGCGGACCCCGACACGGTCTTCGACGCCAAGTTCACGCCCGACGGGAAGCGCATCCTGACGAGCAGCGGGGACCGGCGCAACGTCATCACCGTGCGGGACGCACGCACTGGCCGCGTCGAGCGCGTCCTGAGTGGGCACGCGGGAGCCGTGACGACACTCGCGATCTCACCCGACGGCCGGTCCGTGGTCTCGGGCAGCTTCGACGGGTCGATCCGAGCATGGGACCTGGGCGCGAGCGGCGCTGAACCCACGGACGGGCGCCAGATCGCGGCGAACAACCCCGAGCCGGCCGTGGTCAACTCCGTCGACATCTCGCCCGACGGGGCGCTCATCGCGTGGGCGTCCGACGATGGGCGGGTGCGGGTTCATCGTGTTGCTGATGGGGTGTTGGTCGAAGACATCCATGCGGGCCCGAACCGTGTGCCGTCCGTGGGGTTCAGCCCGGATGGTCGGTGGCTCGCGATGGCCGTCGCGCGCACGAATGTTGTTCTGCTCCGGGATCTCCGCACGGGCGAGAACCGCACCATTCCTGCGCACGCACAGACGATCCGTGTTGTCGCTTTTTCGCCGGACGGGTCGGTGCTGGCGTCCGCCGGGGATGATCTGGCGATCCGGCTCTGGGATCTCCGCCCCGGGCGGGTGGGGAGCCTTGAGCGCGCGCTCGCGGGGCACAGGGCCGACGTGTTCGCGCTCGCGTTCGCGCCGGACGGCACGATGCTCGCGTCTGCGGGGCGCGACGGCGACGTCAAGCTCTGGGATGCCGTGAGCGGGCGGTGTCTCGCGACGCTCGATGCGCATAACGACATGATCTTCACGCTCGCGTTCAGCCCGGACGGGCGCACGCTCGTCTCAGCCGGGCGGGACCAAACAAACGCGTTGTGGCGGCTCGACGCGTTCGATGAGCACTTCGCGGGCAACGCCGCGTACTTCGGTCAGGTATCCGGAAAAGCACGCTGACGGCAGTGCGTGAGCAGCGCGGGGTGGGCCGGGCCACGCCATGGGAGTTCGTTCGTGCCGCGATCTCGAGAGCTCTTCGCGTGTGATCGCCGCGGGCGGGCCCCGACCGGGCTCGGATTCGCCGGTCGGCCCGCCGAACCCGGTTTTTCCTCGCATAGTGGAGGCCGGCGGCGTACCTTGTGCGGTTGCTTTTTGGCCGAAGGGAAGTTTATGCGTGCTCTGGGTTTGTGTGTGCTGTGCTGCGTCGTCCCGTCCGTCCTCGCCGAGACCCCGCCGCCCACGGGCGACGCGGGGTACAACGACGCCGGGGCGACCATCTTCCTTGACAACGAGCTGACGCAGGTCACCGTCACGCTGGACCCGCAGGACCTGCTCGACATGCTCGCCGACCCGTTCGACGAGAC
Organism: Phycisphaeraceae bacterium; assembly: GCA_021604785.1. Taxonomy (GTDB): domain Bacteria; phylum Planctomycetota; class Phycisphaerae; order Phycisphaerales; family UBA1924; genus BQJQ01. The sequence goes on along the minus strand of BQJQ01000056.1, from coordinate 4,147 downwards.
GTATCGCCCGTGCACGGTCCACATCGTTAACTCACAAATCGACGAGATGGTGCTCGACGTCGCCATCCGCCCGCGCGGCAACACGTCGCTCGCCGCGACCAAGAAATCCTGGAAACTCAAATTCAACGAGTTCGTTCCCGGGCGTGAGATCCACGGGCTCGAGAAGTTCAACCTCAACGGGCACCAGAACGACCCCTCGGTTATCCGCGGCAAGCTCGCGTGGGACATCTACAACGCCTTCGGCGTCCCCTCCCCCCGCGCCAGCATGGTCCGGCTGATCTTCAACGACGGCGCCCTCGTGGACGACGTCTACGCGAACGTCGAGCAGATCGACGACGAGTTCCTCACCGCGTGGTTCGGGACGGACCTGGGCAACCTGTACCAATGCGGGTACAAGGGCGCGCGGGCGGACCTGCGGTTTGTACTCCCCGGCGACGCCAACGCGTACGCCACCCTCGGGTCGCCGACCTACGAGCTCGAAGAGGACAGCGGCGCCAACCAGCACGCGGACCTGGCCGACTTCATCGCGTTCATTGAGACCGCCGACGACGCGACCTTCGCGACCGACCTCCCCGACTGGTTCGGCGTGGACAACTTCCTGCGCTCGCTCGCCGTTGATTGCGTGAACGGTCACTGGGACAACTACTGGTACGGCGCCAACAACTTCTTCCTCTACGCCCACCCCGACTCCGGGCGGATCGAGTACATCCCGTACGACCTGGACAACACCTACGGCATCGACTTTTTCTCGACCGACTGGGCCGAACGCCCGGCGCTGAGCTTCGGCGACGGCGGGTTCGGGTGGGACTTCGGGTCCGCGTTCGGCGGCGGGGCCGAGCCCCCGCTCGCGCGCCGCGTGCTCGCCGTCCCAGCCTGGCGTGATCAGTACCTGCGGTACGTCCGCGAGCTGGTCGGCGCGGTGGGGGACCCGGCCGAGCCCGTGCCCACGGTCTACGCCGACACCGCCGGCGACACGTTCCTCGGCGGCGCCGAGCCGCACTTCGACATCCTCTCGGTCTCCATGGCCAACGACCAGACCGACCTGCTCGCCGAGGTCACCGTCGCCGGCCCGATCGATGTGGGCGGCGGCACCGACGAGGCCCGCATCGTCTTCTTCTTCGATACCCGCCCCGGCGGCTCAACATCCAATCCCTGGGGGCGGGCGATCAACACCCCCGTGAATGCGGACTATTTCCTCGGCTCGTGGACAGACTCAGGCGGTGGGTTCCTGCTCTACGAATGGACCGGCGGCGCGTGGGATCTGCTCCATGCCTCGTTCAACAACCCGGGCGGCATCTCCCAGGACCTCAGCTCGAAGACCGACGGCGTCGCACGCTACACCGTCCCGCTCGCGGCTCTCGGGCTCACCGACACGAGCCCGTTCGACTTCGACGCCGTCACCACCAACGACCGCGGCGGCCCGCCCGTCGAACCCGGGATCGACCACCTCTCCAACGCCGCCCAAGCCACGCCCGACTACGACACGCCCTCAACCGCGGGCGCGTACCGCACGCACACGCTCACCTCCTTCGACCCCACCGCGGGCGATCACGTGGACGGGATCTTCACGCTCGCGGCGCGCGAGCTGCACATCGACGCCATCCACACCATGCTCGCGCCGTACGCCTTCCAAGGCTCGTTCTCCGGCGGCAACGCGGACTACGGGTACACCAACAGCGATTTCGTCTCGTCATTCACGTCGCCCTCCTCGTACTCGGGCGGCTCGCCCTGGGCGTGGGGCGTCAAGCCCTACATCGAGCAACGCACGGACTACCTCCGCCAGAACGTCGCGGCCCCGCCCGCGCTGCCGCTGGTGTTTGTGAATGAAGCGATCGCGATCAACGAAACGATCCTGGCCGATGAAGCCGGGCAGTTCGAGGACTTCGTCGAGCTGTACAACGACGAGGATGCACCCGTGGACGTTTCGGGCATGTACTTGAGCGACGACCCCGCCCTGCCCCGCCAGTGGCAGATCCCGCCGGGGACGGTCATCCCGGCAAAGGGGTTCCTGCTCGTCTGGTGCGATGACGACGCCCTGGACGGCCCGCTGCACGCGAACTTCAAGCTCGGGAGCTCCGGCGAGACCGTCGCGCTCTACCACACGGACGCCGAGGGCTCGGTCTTCATCGACTCGCTGACCTTCGGCTCGCTGGACCCGGACATCTCCTTCGGCCGCGCCCCCGACGGCTCGGACGACACGCAGCAGTTCTGCGCTGTGACACCCGGCGCCGCCAACGACCCGGACGACACCTGCTTCACCGAGCCCGACCCGACGCCCGCGGTCTACGTCAACGAGTGGCTCGCGAGCAACGACGGCGTGATCCTCGACGAACTGGGCGACGCCGACGACATGATCGAGCTGTACAACGACGAAGCCTTCGCGGTGGATCTGTCGGGGCGATTCCTGACCGACGACCTCACTGACAAGAACAAGTGGGAGTTCCCCTCCGGCACCACGATCCCGGCCAAGGGCTACATGGTCATCTGGGCAGACGACGAGCCCCTGCAGGGACCGCTGCATGCGACCTTCAAGCTCTCGGCCGGCGGCGAGGCCATTGGCCTCTTCGACCGCGTCGACAACGCGCTCGCCGAGATCGACGCCCTCACGTTCGGTGCCCAGACGACCGACGTGACCGAGGGCCGATCGCCAGACGGTTCGGCGTGCATCGTCGCCCAGCCCGCCCCATCGCCCGGAGCCGCCAACGCGGCCGGTCCGGCCGACCTCACCGGCGACGGCTCGCTGAACGTGGACGACATCGACGCATTCGTTACCGCGTTCCTCGGGGCGGATCTTGCCGCGGATTGTGACGGGAACGGGACTCTCAACGTGGACGACATCGACTGCTACGTTGACGCGTTCCTCAATCCCTGCCCCTGACGCGCCGGTCGGTCGCCTCAGGTACGCTGCGCACGCTCAGGCGGGGGAACCCGGAACGCCGGTCTCCCGAACAGGCTGTTCAGGGAGGCACCCATGCAACGCCGGCATCCGTGGATCACCCTCGCCGCCGCGTCGTGCGTCTGTTCGGCCGCCGTCGCCGGCCCGGACGATGCGGACCCCGTGCAGGCCCCGACGCGCCTGGATGACAACGCGCCCGCAGTCTCCGAGTGGCAGCGCCTGCAAGACATCGAGCGTTCCCTCCGCGACCGTCGGGCACGCATCGAGGAAGAACTCGCCCACCCAGTCTGGGCCTCACGCCTGCCGGCGGACCACTGGGCCCACGAATGGGCCGGCACCTACTACGTCGGCGACGGGCTGGGCATGAACGTCAGCCTGAATCTTTCCCCCTCCGAGGGAATCGTCTATACGTGGTACGGATGCTTGGGCCTCTACGACGGCAACGAGGGCGAGGTCACGGGCACCTTCGACACCGACGCCGACGGCGAGCCCGAGGGCCTCACCGTCCGCTGGGAACACCGCCGAGCGTCCTACCGCCCCGGCCGCGGCTACGACAGCCGCCGGCTCTTCTTCGTCCGCTGGGGCCCCGAGGACGCCGAGATCACCCGCCGCTACCTCGTGCCCGAAGCACAGATGGACGACTTCGTGAACGATTTCAACGTCGGCTCTCACGCGCGCGACGCGCAGCGTTCCGCCCCGCGGCTGCGCGATCCGGGCCAGCCGGTCCGCCGATGGGGTGAACCGAGTCCCGCGGGCGCGCCCGAGCTCCCCTCCCCCTGGCGTGAGAAGCTCATCCTCCGCACCGTCGAAGCATCCATCACCGATGTCGGGCCCGAGGAAGCCAACGCGGCCCGTGAGTCCATGCAGACGATCTCCTACCCGGTCCTGCTCGACAAGGGATCCGCGGACGGGCTTTTCGAGGGCATGAACCTGATCCTCCACGGGGACCGTTCGCAGTTCGAGGTGGTCACGCTCACCGCCGTCTTCGAGCACACGTCCGAAGCGACCATCGAGTGCTACGTGTCCGACGGCGAAGCTGTGGAGCGCCCACAGGTCGGCGACGCGATCCGCCTCGCCGAGGGCATCCCGTTCCCCGAGGACGCCGAGCCCGCCGCCGACGCGACGATCGCGCCGTAACCGCCCCTGCTCGAAATCCGCCCAGCGTGCCGCAAACCGCCCCCGAGCCGCGTGCCGACTCCCGGCGGTATCCTGCGCCCATGAAGTCCAGCAGCACCAGGCTCGCCGCCCTCG
>BQJQ01000055.1 GCA_021604785.1 Phycisphaeraceae bacterium | reverse complement strand
GCGACTCCTGCTGAGCGCCCGCCCCGCCCGAGCCGATGACCCGGGCATGGCCCGCACCCACGTCGCGATCGTCCACCCGAAGTACGCCCCGCTGATCTTGTCGGGCGAGAAGACCGCCGAGCTGCGCCTGTCGCGCGACCGACGCGCGCCCTTCGGCGTGGTCGGGCTCGGTGACACCGTGCTCTTCCGCCGCCGCAGCGGGTGGTACTTCGCCCGCGCCCGCGTCGGGCGCGCGGACTGCGTCGAGCTGGGCTCGCGGGCGGGCTTGCGCCGCCTGCGGGCGACGTGCGTGGAGGCCGCCGCGACGGACGCCGTCTTCTGGGCCGACCGCGCGAACGCGCGCTACGCGACGGTCATCTGGCTCGAGGGAGTCGAGCCGACGCTCGCCGGGCCCGAGCCGGGCTCGCTTGCAGCGCCCGGGTGCCGATCGGCGTGGTTCGTGGTGGACCCGGCGAACGCGAAGTGGGTCTGCGAGCCGCAGCTCGCGCGGGCCTGACCACGGGTTCGAGGTCGCCCCTTCGGGCGCCCAATGATGCCCCGTGCGGATCGACGTGCTCACAACCTTTCCCGAGATGTTCGGGACCGAGACGCCCGCGGCTCTGGGTGTGTCCATCCCCGGGCGCGCGATCGCGTCGGGCGCCCTCGAGGTCGTCGCGACCGACATCCGGGCCTTCGCCGACAACAAGCACAGAAAGACCGACGACCGCCCCTTCGGCGGCGGGCCGGGCATGGTCATGATGTGCCAGCCCGTGTGGGACGCGTCGGTGCACGCCGAATCGCTCGACCCACGCCCGGCGCGCCGGGTGTACCTGACGCCTCAGGGGAGAAGGCTTGACCAGGTGCTCGTGCAGGAGCTGGCGCGCGAAGAGCGGTTGTCGGTCCTGTGCGGGCACTACGAGGGCATCGACGAGCGCGTGATCGAGCGTCTCGACCCGCTGGAGGTCTCGGTCGGCGACTATGTGCTCTCGTCGGGCGAGGTTGGGGCGTTGGTGCTGATCGACGCGGTGGCGCGCCTGCTGCCGGGCGTGCTTGGCGATGACGCGTCGGCGGTGCAGGACAGCTTCGGCCCGGCGCACGCGGCGGATCCCAACGGGGACGCCGTGGACGCGCGCACGCTGAAGGACCTGGGCATCTCGCCCGACCAGCCGCTGCTCGACTGCCCGCACTACACCCGCCCGCGCGAATGGGACGGGCGCGAGGTCCCCGAGATCCTGCTCTCGGGGGATCACAAGGCGGTGGTCCGGTGGCGGCTCGAGCGGATGTTCGAGCGCACACGCGTGCGCCGTGCGGATCTGTTGCCCTGAGCCGGTGCGTTTGGGTCAGGCGCCCTCGGGCGCGCGGGCGGCGTTCAGGACGGCATGGGTGAACTCCGCCGCGGCGCTCATCAGCTCGATCCGCAATCGCGGGCGCACGATGGGGCAGGGCCACTCTGTGTCCGCGACGGTGCGGAGCTTGGACCAGTCTTTTTCGGTGATCACGACCGCTTCAGCCCCGGCGGTGCGCGCGCCGTCGGTGATGCGGGTGATACTCGGCGCGTCGTACGGGTCGTGGTCCCGCAGGACGGTGCGGTGGACGATCGTGCCGCGGGGGGCATCGGGCCCGTCGGGGGCGCAGGCTTCGGTGAGTGCGTCGAGGAAGGGGTCGGGGTTGCCGATGGCGCACGCCGCGGCGACCCGGCGCCCGGCGAGCCACGCGACGGGCTCGGTCCGCTCGGCGCCCTCTTCGACGACGGCGAGCTCGGCCCACGCGTGGCGGGAGGTCGCAAGGACCGCGTCGGGCGCTACATCACGGATGCTCGATTCGAGGGCTGCGAGTGTTTCGCGGCGCACCCGATCGGCGTGCGTGACCAGAACGACATCCGCGCGCCCCAGCGCCGCGGGAGGCTCGCGGAGCCACCCCGCGGGCAGGAGCTTGTCGGCGAAGGGCGGGCGCGTCGCGTCCACCAGCACCACGTCCAGGCTGCGCGCCAGACGCCGGTGTTGGAACCCGTCGTCGAGCACCACGCAGTCCACGCCCCGCCCGATCTGCGTTTCGAAGAGCGCCCGCAGCCCGGCGATGCGGTCGGGTTGGGCGACAATCGGGACAGCCGGGAAGGCGCGCCGGTGGGCGGCGGCTTCGTCGGATTCGCGCCGCGGGGTGGCTTTGTACCCGCGCATCGCGACGCACGGCGTGCGCCCGTGCTCGAGCAGAATCCGCAGGATGGCGCGCACGGTGGGGGTCTTGCCGGTGCCCCCGACCGAGAGGTTGCCGACGGAGATGACGGGGCGGTCGAGCGTGGTGACGCCGGCACCGCGGTCGTAGGCGCGGTTGCGCCGGCCGATCTCGAAGCGGTAGAGGGGGGCCGCGAGCGCGCCGATCGCGGGGGGGACCGGGCCCGGGCGCGCGTCACCGGTCATCGTCGGGCTCCGGGTGATGCGAGAGGGAAAGCGGGCCGGGGTGCGAGCGCCCGGCGCCGCGGAGCGCCTCGCGACGGGCGTCGGCGAGCTCGCGCATTCGGGCGCGCTGCTCGGCGCGGCGCATGCGGTAAGTATCGCCCAGGTCGATCATCGCGAGCACGAGCACGAGCCCGACCATCGCGGTCGCGGCGACCCAGGTGAGCATGAACGTCCGGGTCTGGGCGGGCGTCGCGACGCCGAACCCGTAGGCGAGCAGCGCGACGGTGATCATGGAGATCCACCCGCTGAGCAAGCGGATGCGTCGGCGGGACGCGGGCAGGGCGTCGGACTCGGGGGCTGCCCGCAGCGCGGTGAGGTACCCGGCGATCACGATCAGCGTGATGGCGCCGAGGGGGAGCACGAGCCAGGGCGGTGCGATCGGGTGCGGGCTCACGGGGGATCGTACGCGGGCCCGGGCGTGGCGCGGGCGCAATAGAAAAGGGGCGGGTCCCGAAGGACCCGCCCCTGTCTTGGTTACGTTGCGGGGCTCAGAGCCCCAACCGAGTCAGCTTACTGGTAAAGCTGGGTGGCTTCGGTCTCACGCACCGGGCTCGTGAGCTGATCCGAAGTCATCTCGGTGGCGAAGCGGACGTCGCCCGCGCCGGTCGCCCGGACCACGACACGCCACTCGGCCTTCGCCTTGGGTGCCAGCGAGGGCAGCGGGGTGAAGGACACGGTGCGACCCGAGCTCGAGCCGCTCGTCGCGCCGCCGGCGCTGACGAAGTCCTGCTCGGGCGGCAGGGTGACGACGATGCGGATGTTGGTATCCGCAGCCGAGCCCTGGTTGGTGACCGTGATCACGTAGGTCTCCTGCTCGCCGACCTCGATCGGGTCAGCGATATCGATGACCTCGAGGAGGATGGCCGGGATACCACGCATGGCGGTGCAGCAGCGTTCCTGGACGGCGTCGGCACAGCCGCACGTTGCCGTGGCAGTGGTGCAGTAGTCGCCCGAGGTGTTGGACTGCATGGTCACGCTGACGGTGCGCTGGGCACCGGCGGGGACGCCGTCAAGGTTGAAGACGACGTTGGAGCCCTGCTGCACGCCGCCCGAGGAGGCCCGGACGAACGAGGCACCGGCGGGCATCGCGACGGAGACGACGGTGTTGGCACAGTCGCCGCCACCGGAGTTGCGGACGGTGTAGGAGTGGGTGAAGTTGCGACCGATGAACTGGCGGTCGGTGCAGTCCGAGGAGATCTCGAGCTGCGGCTGAACGATGACCGTGTTGACGGTGCCGGAGTTGGCGGTGAGCCCGCCGTCGGCGACCGCGGTCGCGCTGTTGTCGAACGAGCCGGTGCGGTCGGCCTTGGCGTTGATGGTCACGCGCTTGGCCTCGCCCGCCTGGAGGTCGCCGATCGCGACGTCGATGGAGTTCTGCCCACCGGCGGTGACGCCGTTCGGGAAGGAGTCACGCAGACGCACGTTCTTGGCGACGCCCGTGCCGGTGTTGCGCAGCTCGAAGACATACACGATGTCGTCGCAGAGCGAAGCACGCTCGGTCGCGGTCTTGGTCAGCTGCAGGGCAGGCTGCACGACCTCGGTCTGGGCGCACAGGATGTTGTTGTAGCTGACGGAGATGCAGTTGGACGCGACGCCGACGGAATCGGCGACGGCGCGGACGTTCACGACGACCGTCTCGCGCGGGCCCAGATCGCCCAGCGACCACAGGTGGCGGCCGCCCGAGGACGAGCCGGCGGGGTCGGACGAGACGATGCGGAGGTTAGAGGTGTCCTCGACCTGGAGCACGACGTTCTGGAGCGTGCCGTCGGTGAGGTTGCACAGGTGGTACGAGTAATCAAACTCGGAGTTGAGGGTGACCTCGTCGGGCATCTGCTGGTGCACCATGATGGCGCTGGAGTTGACATCGCCGGTCGGGAACGCGAGGCCCGAGACGTGGTACCCGCCCTTGGGGGCCGGGGCGCACACGGTGGTGGCGCGGCGGACGGGCTTGGGGGCCGCGGCCTTGGGGGCCGGGTCCTTGGCTTCGAGACGGCGGCGGTCCGCGTCGTGGTTGTACGGCGCGGTGCGGTTCACGCCGCGGTCGTACCCGTCCGTGAGACGCTGCCCGGTGGACGACGCGCTCATGTTCGGGGAGTCGGACATGTCGTAGGATTGACAACCGGCGAGGCCGATCGTCGCGATCAGGCCCAATGCCAATCGCGCCCCTCTGCGAGTAATGAGATTCATCTGCCTGTCTCCAAGTAAGTTCATTGCCTGAGGCACCAACACCCCGTCCCCAAAAGTCATGGGGCCCATCGTACCCAGAACGCGGGTTCCGGGCCACGCATGGGCCCATCGCCGGGGATTACATCGTGCAAACAGGCTCCGCATCAGAAAAGCGGAGCCATCCGTTGCCCAGAAATCATGCCCGCGGGTCCGATAACCCCGAACGGGCCCCATCCATGAGCCGCGAATCACGCCAGGCACCGAAGGCCTGACGCCATGAGTGTATCTCGGTCGGGGACACCGGGGTACTGAGCACATCCTCTTCTTCGCCAAGTTCCCCGATCACCCGACCTTGGGGGTCCACCGCGATGGTGCCCCCGGCGTAGGAAAGGTGGGGGTCGTCCCCCGCCCGGTTGACGGCCAGGACGTACCCCTGATTCTCGATCGCCCGGGCGATCGCGAGAGCGCGCCAGTGGGCGTGGCGGGGGCGGGGCCAGTTGGCGCCGATCGCGAAGACCTCGGCGCCTGCTGCGAGCCCAAGTCGGAACAGTTCCGGGAAACGCAGGTCGTAGCAGACGGCGGGGCAGATGGTGAGTGTGGTGTCTTCCGCTGACCAGGGGTAGGTGACGACCTGGGTGCCGCCGCGGAATTTCTCGGGCTCGCGTCCGAAAGAGAAGGGGTGGATCTTCGCGTAATCCGCGAGGAGCGTGGGGGGCCCGTCGCCGGTGTGTGGCGGGGCGTAGCAGGTCATTTGGTTGGTCGCGAGGTCGTCGTTGGGCGAGCGGACGGTGCGCCCGCCCTGGACGGTGCACCGGTAGTCGGCGGCGAGGGCCGCGAGGAAGGCGGCGGTTCTGCCGTCCGCGTCGGCGGTCGCGTTGGTGTTGAGGCTGAAACCAGAGTCGAACATCTCGGGGAGGGCGACGAGGTCCCCGGGCTCGACGCCGACGGGCTCGAGGAGGCGGCGGACGCGTTCAAAGTTCGCGTCGCGGTCTTCCCAGGCGATGTCGAGTTGAACCAGATGGGCACGCACGCGACAGGGTAGGGGCCGGTTTGTGACGCCCGTGCGGGCGTGGTTCGAGGAAACGGCTTCTGGGGCATCGAATCGGTGCAAGAAACGCAGGGGTGGGGCGTCCCGTATTGAGATGCGGGCGCGTGAGTTGTCCGGGCAACCGGGGAGAGCAGCCGATGGTACTTCACGCAGGGCAGGGGACCAGGATGGGAAGCGCCACGCCGATCGACCCGGCGTCCAGATCACGAATCCACAGGGGCGGTTCGTCGCCGCGGGTGGTGCTTGCGAGCACGTCGCCGCGTCGCAAGCAGCTGCTCGAAGCGCACGGGTACGAGATCGTGCGCGCGCACGCGGTCGCGGATGACGGCGGGCTCGCGCCCGGGTCGGTCTCGCCCGACGAGTGGGTGATGTCGCTTGCGTACCTGAAGGCGTCGTCGGCGCGGGCGCACGAGGACCCGGCATCGCCGCGGGGCGTGGTGCTCGGTGCGGACACCATCTGTGTGAAGAACGGGCTTCTCATCGGGCAGCCGATCGATGTGAACGACGCCGAGCGGATCCTGCGTCTGCTCTCGGGCGGGACGCACGAGGTGCTCACGGGCGTGGCGCTGCTGTGCCCCAAGGGCGACAAGCGGGTGCTGTTCTGCGACCGGTCGGTGGTGCGACTGGGCGCGCTGTCGGACGAGCAGATCACGGCGTACCTCGCGACGGGGATGTGGGAGGGCAAAGCGGGTGGGTACAACCTCGCCGAGCGGATCGAAGCTGGGTGGCCGATCGAGTTTGAGGGGGATGAAACCTCGATCATGGGGCTTCCCATGGCGGCGCTCGCCGCGCAGCTCGCCGCGTTCTGCGACGCAGAGTGATCGCGGCGCGGTCGATGCGGTATCGTGGGGGCATCCCCTGGAGGCATGACGATGGCACAGCCCAAAGCGACGGTGCAGCATGAGTGGATCCGCCAACTCATCGGCACGTGGACGTTCGAGAGCGTTTGCGACGGCGGGCCCGATTCCCCCGAGATGAAGATCTCGGGGCGGGAGACCGTCAGGGCGCTGGGCGATTACTGGATCGTCGCGGAGGCGTCCGGGGACATGCCCGAAGGCGGCGAGATGCTCTCTGTCATGACCCTCGGGTTCGATACCCAGAAGGGCATGTTCGTGGGGTCGTGGACGGGGTCGCCGATGACTGCGATGTTTGTCTACGAGGGTGAACTGGCGTCGGACGGCGTGACACTGCCCCTGGACACCGAGGGCCCGGGGATGATGGACCCGTCGGTGCTGACGAAGTATCAGGACGTGATGGAGATCCACCCGGATGGGCGCCGGCTGCTGCATTCGCAGATGCTGGGTGAAGACGGCGCGTGGGTGAGGTTCATGACCGCGACCTATACCCGCACCGGCGGGTGAGCCCGCTAAAGTGCGCCATGCACGCACTTGTCCTCACGAAGCAAGGCAAGCCCGTCGCGGGCAACGTTCAATTCATCAACGACTGGCCCGACCCGGGCGAGCCGGGCGCGGGTGAGGTGCGGATCCGCACGCTCGCCAGCGCGTTCAACCATATGGATCTGTGGGTCGGCGGCGGGCTGCCCGGGGCAACGCTCGAGTTCCCCCGGATCTCGGGCGCCGACGGGTGTGGCGTGGTCGAGGCGGTCGGGGCGGGCGTGGACGGCGCCTGGGTCGGGCGCCGGGTCGCGGTCAACGCGGCGATCCCGCAGGCACCGAGCTCGCGGCCGGACGACCCGCCGGGCTCGACGCTCGCGCCGAGCTATCACCTGATGGGCGAGACGCTCACGGGCATGCACCGCGAGGCGTTCTGCTGCCCGGTCGCGAACATCGCGGACATCGGGGACGCGGACGCGGGAGAGGCGGCGGCGTTCGCGCTGACGTTCCTGACGGCGTGGTCCATGATGGTGACCAAGGGGCAGCTGCGGGCGGGGCAGAGCGTGCTGATCACGGGCATCGGGGGGGGCGTCGCGACGGCGGCCCTGGCGATCGCGCGGCACTTCGGGTGCCGGACGATCGTGACCAGCCGGCATCAGCGCAAGCTCGACGCGGCCAAGGACTTGGGCGCGGATGACGGGGTGCTCGACGAGGGCTCGGATTGGTCCAGATCGGTGCGAACCCTGACGGGCAAGCGGGGCGTAGACATGGCTGTGGACTCGGTGGGCAAGGCGGCCCACCTGTGGTGCCTCAAGAGCCTGGCGCGGGGCGGGGCGTACGTGACATGCGGGTGCACGTCAGGGCCCGACGCGACGACGGACCTGGCCCGGATCTTCTGGAATCAGCTGCGGGTGCTGGGCTCAACGATGGGGACGCCCGAGGAGTTCGGCGAGGTGATGAGCCTGTTTCGGCGGGGGATTTTGAGGCCGACGGTGGACCGGGAGTTTGCACCCGAGCAGGGTGTCGATGCGTACGCGAGGCTTGAATCGGGCGAGCAGATGGGCAAGATCGTGATACGCTGGAGCGACGGGTAGGCGGCTCGCATTGCGGTGGAATTGGCGGTATAGTACTTCACGAAAGGCTTTTCGTAATTCGATCGTCAGGCCCGCCGGGGCCCGCCAGTGAGGGCGGATCGGCGGGCCCCAGCGATCGGTCTTGAGCGTCTGAAGAGCAGAGCAGGTTTCGATCGGCGCAACGCCAGCAAAGGGAAGCATCCGATGAGCACATCCCCGACTTCCGTCCAGCGAGCCGTGTCCGCCGCCTCCGACTGGGAGTCCAACGCGCAGAAGCAGCGCGCGGGCAAGCAGCCGATCGAGGAGATCTTCGGGATCGACGTCTTCGGGTGGAAGACGATGCACGAGCGTCTGCCCAAGAGCGTGTACAAGGCGCTGCAGCGTGTGGTGCACGAGGGCGATGTGCTGCACCCGTCGATCGCGGACGTGGTGGCGAGCGCGATGAAGGACTGGGCCGCCGAGCGAGGCGCGACGCACTACACGCACTGGTTCCAGCCCATGACGGGCCTGACTGCGGAGAAGCACGACGGGCTGATCGTCCCCAATGGGGACGGGCAGGTCGTGCTGCGGCTGAGCGGCGAGGAGCTGAGCCAGGGCGAGCCGGACGCATCGAGCTTCCCGTCGGGCGGGCTGCGGGCGACGTTTGAGGCGCGGGGGTACACGGCGTGGGACGTGTCGTCGCCGGCGTTCATCGTGCGGGGGCAGAACCACGCGACGTTGTGCATCCCGACGGTGTTTGTGAGCTGGAACGGCGAGGCGCTGGACCACAAGACGCCGCTGCTGCGCTCGATCGATGCGCTGAACACGCAGGCGATGCGGATCCTCAAGCTCTTCGGCACCGACAAGGGCGTGGGGCACATCCAGGCGACGATGGGGACCGAGCAGGAGTACTTCCTGATCGACCGGAACATGTACTTCGCGCGGCCGGACCTTTCGACGTGCGAGCGGACGCTCTTTGGCGCGATGCCGCCCAAGCACCAGCAGCTCGATGATCATTACTTCGGATCGATCCCGCCGCGGGTGCTCGCGTGCATGGCCGAGGTGGAGGACGAGCTGTACCGCCTGGGCGTGCCGGTGAAGACGCGGCACAACGAGGTGGCGCCGGGGCAGTACGAGATCGCGCCGGTGTTTGAGGAGATGAACATCGCGTGCGATCACCAGATGCTGGTGATGGAGGCGCTCAAGCGTGTGAGCGCGCGGTTCGGGCTGCGGGCGATCCTGCACGAGAAGCCCTTCGCAGGTGTGAACGGGTCGGGCAAGCACTGCAACTGGGCGATCGCGACCGACACGGGCGTGAACCTGCTCGACCCGCAGGACGAGACGCACACGAACCTGCAGTTCCTGACGTTCCTGACGGGCGTGATCCGCGCGGTGCACCTCAACGGCGACCTGATGCGGGCGTCGATCGCGTCGGCCGCGAACGACCACCGTTTGGGCGCCAACGAGGCGCCGCCGGCGATCATCTCGATCTTCCTGGGCGACATGCTGACCGACATCATCGAGCAGCTCGAGAAGGGGACCCCGAGCCGGACGCTCAAGGGCGGGGCCCTGGACGTGGGAGCGACGACGCTGCCGCAGATCAAGCGGGACTCGGGTGACCGGAACCGGACGAGCCCGATGGCGTTCACGGGGAACCGGTTCGAGTTCCGGGCGGTGGGTTCGAGCGCGTCGGTGGCGTGGCCTTGCACGGTGATCAACACGATCGTGGCGGACAGCCTGGGGCACATCGCCGACGAGATCGAGGCGGCGGCGGGGAAGGACCCAACGCCCGCCAAGCTCGAAACCGCGGTAAAGAAGATCCTCAAGGGGATGGTGAAGGACCACAAGGCGGTGGTCTTCAACGGCGACAACTACACCCCGGAGTGGCACGCCGAGGCCGAGCGGCGCGGGCTGGTGAACCTGCGTTCGAGCGTGGAGGCGTACCCGGCGCTGGCGTCGCGTCAGTCGGGGTCGTTGTTCAAGAAGCACAAGGTGCTGTCCAAGGCGGAGCTCGAGTCGCGCATCGAGGTGATGTACGAGAAGTACGCGATGCAGTGCGAGATCGAGGCGCAGCAAATGGTGCTGATCGCGCGGCAGATGATCCTGCCCGGGGCGTACGAGCACCAGCGTCGGCTGGCCGAGACGGTCGGGGCGACGCAGGGCGCGGGCGTGGACGCGGGCGGGGTGTTCTCCGAGCTCGAGGACTTCGTCGAGCTGGTGAACCGTTTCCGCGAGAAGCTCGACGAGCTGGACCGGGCCGCGGGCACCGACCAGGGCGAAGCCCACGCGTCGGCGGCGTACCTGCGGGGCACCGTGCTGCCGCTGATGGACGACCTGCGGGCGATCGGCGACGAGCTCGAGATCCGCGTCGCGAGCGAGCTGTGGCCCATGCCCAGCTACCGCGAGCTGCTGATGCTGCGGTGACCGGTATCCGGCTTGGTTGAATGAAACAGGGCCCGCGTCCTTCAGGACGCGGGCCCTTGTCGTTGGTGTGATCCCGCGCGTCGGCGCGGCTCAGAGCTCGCCGTTGAGGAACGAGTCAACGAAGCAGTCGATGTCGTCGACGTTGAGGACGCCGTTTCGGTCGCAGTCGGCGCCGCCGGGCTTGGTGTCGTCGTCGAGCATGAAGGCGACGATGTTGAGGGCGAACTTGGCGTTGTCGTTCATCGCGCCGAAGTCGGCGGCGGTGGTGAAGCTGTTGACGTCGGTCACGATGATCATCTTGCCCGAGCCGGGCGAGAAGGCGTCCTGCTCCCAGAAGGCGACGACCGGGCGGCCCGAGCCGTCGGTCGCGAGGACCTCGCCGCCGGTGCCCGTCACGTCCGCGGGGTTGAGGTAGCCGACGGAGTAGGCGAGTGTGGGGCTGGCGGCGGTGCCGAAGGGCCCGTCGAAGGGGAAGCCGGCGCCCGAGATGGCGACGGTCCCGGAGCCGTACTGGGTGGGCACGCCCAGGTAATCGCCGATCGCGTCGACGTAGGGCGAGTCGCTGATAAGGATCAGGTCGGTCCCATGCTGGAACATATAGCTAATCCGGTACGCGGCGAAGGAGCCGGCGCTGTTAGCGACGTCATTGTCCCACCACCACGGGGAGATGATGCAGTCGGCGTCGTGGTACAGGCTGAGATTCACGGAGCCGAACTCGCGGGTGATGATGCGGGTGTCGACGGTGTCGTAGTGCTCGAACTTGCCGAAGTTGTAGGGGCTGTCCAGGGCGGTGCGGAAGTCCTGGGTGGCCGAGCCGTTCTCCCAGTTGTACCCGCCGCTGTAGGACGAGGCGGCGGCGTTGGGCCCGTAGATGATGTACGTGCCGTCGGCGCGGGCGATGCCCGCGGCGAAGATGGCGCCGCCGAAGAGGGCGGCCTTGGTGACTCGGTTCATGCTGCTCTCCTGGTGCGGGTCCCCGGCCGATCCCCCCGCGGCAGTACGGCCGCGGCGGGGGCAGGGTGGTGCGCCCGCGCCGTCATTAGAACCCATCGGGGACACCGGGGCGAGCCGGTCTGTGTGAAATGCCTGAGCAGGCCGCCAGGTTTTTCTTCCATGCCGCCCGGTGCTTGCCTGTCTTCACACGTTTGTGCGTGGGGGGCGGGGTGTACGCACAGAAAAGGGCCCGCGTCCGGGGGAGGATGCGGGCCCGTGTGTTGCAGGGCGCACGCCGGGGCGTGCGCGCGGTGGGGGTTAGTTGCACCCGCCGAGGAAGGTGTCCACGAAGCACTCGACGTCGTCGACGTTGAGGACGCCGTTCTTGTCGCAGTCGGCGTTGTTGCACCCGTCGGGGCCGATGAGCCCGGCGACGAGGTTGAGCCCGAACCGCGCGTTGTCGTTGAACGAGGAGTAATCCGCCTCGGCGCTGATGACGGTGTTGACATCGGTGACGATGATCATGCGCCCTGAGCCGGGCGAGTAGTCGCCGTCGTCCCAGAAGGCGACGACGATCTGACCGGAGCCGTTGCGGGCGAGGACGGTCCCGCCGGCGTTGGCGACATCAACGTCGTTGAGGAAGCCGATGTTGCCGGCCATGTTCACGCTGGTGGTCGTGCCGAAGGGCCCGTCGAAGGGGAAGGTCGAGTCGTTGAAGGTGTACGAGCTCGCGTAATCCTGCGTCGGAAGGCCGAGGTAGTCCCCGATGTAGTCGTGGCCCGAGTCATCGTTGAAGAGCAGGAGGTCGCCGCCGTTCCTGAAGTGGTACGACGCGATGAAGGCCTCGTAGTTGGCGGTGTTGGAGTCCGACCACCACGGGGAGATGATGCAGTCGGCCCGCGCGAGCGTGCCGCAGCATCCGAGGTAGTCGAAGTCGTACGTCTGGATGGACGTGTCCACGGTCGCGAAGAAGTGACTGAAGAAGTACGAGTAGTTGAGCGCGGCGCGGAACTCGGTCAGGCCCGTGCCGTCCCACCCGAAGTACGAGTCGCCGGTCGCGGTGGTGCTGGGCCCGTCGATGCGGTAGGTGTGCTTGGCCTCGGCGACGCCGGCACAGAGCAGGGCGCCCCCGAACAGGGCTGCTTTCATTGAGGTTTTCATGATTCGTGTCCTTGTGTTGCGATTCGCGGCTCCCGTCGGGGCCGCGGTGTGTGTGTCATGCGGTGCGCCGCTGAGGCGCGTGTGGGTGGTCAGTTGCACCCGCCGAGGAAGGTGTCCACGAAGCACTCGACATCGTCGACGTTGAGGACGCCGTTGTTGTCGCAGTCGGCGTCGTTGCACCCGTCGGGCCCGATGAGCCCGGCGACGAGGTTGAGCCCGAACCGCCCGTTGTCGTTGAGCGGGAAGTACGTCGGGTTCCCGAAGGCGGTGCTGACGGTGTCCGCGTCGGTGACAATGATCATGCGCCCCGAGCCGGGCGCGTAGTCGCCATCGTCCCAGAAGGCGACCATGATCTGCCCGGACCCGTTGCGGGCGAGGACCCGCCCGCCGGTGTTGGCGACATCGACATCGCTGAGGAAGCCGACATTGCCGCTCGCCTGGACGCTCGTGGTCGTGCCAAAGGGCCCGTCGAAGGGAAAAGTCGAGTCGTTGAACGTGAACGAGCTGGCATAGCTCTGCGTGGGGACGCCGAGGTAGTCGGCGATGTAGTCGTGGTACGAGTCGTCGTTGAACAGCAGCAGGTCGCCGCCGGACCAGAAGTGGAGCGCCCCGATGTACGCCTGGTAGCCGGTCAGGTCGTTGTCCGACCACCAGGGCGAGACGATGCAGTCAGCCCGCTGGAGGGTTACGTAGTTGAGGTAGTCGAAATCTCCGTTGCTGATGGACGTGTCCACCGTCGCGACGAAGTGGCTGAAGTAGTACGAGTAGTCCAGGGCGGCGCGGAAGTCGGCCATGTCAGCGCCGTCCCACGCGTAGCTGGAGTTGGAGGGGTGGGCGACGGTGCTCGGGCCCATGATGCGGTAGGTGTCTTTGGCGTCGGCGACGCCCGCGCAGCAGAGGGCCCCGCCGAACAGGGCCGCTGTCATTGCGTTTTTCATGATCTCGTCTCCTTGGGGTGCGTGTCGCGGCGTTATCCGGGCCGCGGCGTGTGAGCGTGAAGAAAGGGCCCGCGCCCGGGGGAGGACGCGGGCCCCTGCGTTGCGCAGCGTACACGCCGGGGCGTGCACGCGATGGGGGCTAGTTGCACCCGCCGAGGAAGGTGTCCACGAAGCATTCGACGTCATCCACGTTGAGGACGCCGTTGGAGTCGCAGTCGGCGATGTTGCACCCGTCGGCGCCGATGAGCCCGGCAACGAGGTTGAGCGCGAACCGTCCGTTGTCATCGAGCGGGGCGTAGGTCGCGCGGGTCGTGATCGTGTTTACGTCACTCACGATGATCATGCGCCCCGATCCCGGCGTGTAGGCGTTCTCTTCCCAGAACGCAACGATGATCTCGCCGGCCCCGTTGAGCGCGAGGACCTGCCCGCCCGTGCCCAGCACGTGGGCCGCCTCGAGGTGCCCGATGATCCCGCCGAGTTCGACGCTCGACGTGGTACCGAACGGGCCGTTGAACGGGAACGTCGTGTCGTTGAAGGTGGAAGAGGAAACGCCGTCAACGGTGGGGATGCCCAGGTACGCGCCGATCGCGTCGTGGCTCGAATCGTCGTTGAAGAGCAGCAGATCGCCGCCTTCACGGAAGTGGCGCCACGCGGCGTTGAGCTCGCTCCCGGTGAGGTCAGTGTCCAAGATCCAGGGTGAGATCAGGCAGTCCGCGTTCGCGAGTTCGTTGGAGTCGAGGGTGGCCCAGAGGAAACCGATCTCGATCGACGTATCGACGTACGAGAAGAGATGCGAAAAGTTGTAGGGGTTCCGGAGCGCGTCGAGGAAGGGCTGCATCACGGCGTCGTCCAAGGCATACCCCGAGGTCGAGGCGTAGGAAGCCGGGCCGTGGATGCGGTAGGTATCTTTGGCGTCGGCCATGCCGGCACAGAAGAGCGCCCCTCCGAACAGTGCTGCTTTGGTTGCGTTATTCATGATTCGTGTCCTTATGCGTTGCTCGCGGCGCCGCGAGGGGCCGCGCGTCGGGTGTTCGATGTTGGGGTCGGGTTACGGGCAGCCGCCGAGGAAGGTGTCCACGAAGCACTCGACGTCGTCGACGTTGAGGACGCCGTTGGCGTCGCAGTCGGCGGGGTTGCACGGGTCGGCCCCGATAAGCCCGGCGACGAGGTTCAAGCCGAACCGCCCCTGCGCGCTGAGCGGGGAGTATGTCGAGGGGCCGAGGTCGGAGACGGTGTCAACATCGGTCACGATGATCATGCGGCCCGAGCCCGGCGCGTAGGCGTTGTCGTCCCAGAAGGCGGCCATGACCTGCCCGGAGCCGTTGAGTGCCAGGACCTGCCCGCCCGTGCCCACCACGTCGGCGAGGTCGAGGTGCCCAACGTTGCCGGAGGTCTGAACCACGCCCGGGTTCCCGAAGGGCCCGTCGAAGGGGAACGTGCTGTCGGTGAACGTCCCCGAACTGACACCGCTGATGGTGGGGATGCCGAGGTACTCGGCGATGTAGTCGTGGCTCGAGTCGTCGTTGAAGAGCAGCAGGTCGCCGCCGTTCCTGAAGTGGTACGCGGCGTAGTACGCCTCGTTGCCGGACGTCTCGGAATCCGACCACCACGGCGAGACGATGCAGTCGGCCCGCTGGAGCACGTCGTACGTCGCGAGGTAATCCACGTTGGTTGAGTGGATCTTCGTGTCCACAAACGCGTTGTAGTGGGTGAAGTAGTAGTTGTACGCGGAAGTCAGGGCGTAGCTGAAGTCGGTCATTCTCGACCCGTTCCAGGCGTAGTACGCGTTGTTGGTCGCCGTGGTGCTCGGGCCGTAGATGCGGTAGGTGTCTTTGGCCTGCGCGATGCCCGCGCAGCAGAGGGCTCCGCCGAAGAGGGCGGCTTTGAGTGCGTGTGACATGGTCTTCGCTCCTTGTGGTCTCCGAGCCGGCACGCCAGGGCGAGGCAGTACGCCCGCCGAAATCCCCTCACGCGGCGCCGTGCTCTCCCAGTGGAGCGGAACGAGGGGGGTGTTGCACACGCGCGTTCGCGACTTCGGGCGTATTTTTCTGAGTCTTGATTGTTTGGGGTCGGGGCGGGTGCGGGGGCGGTTCGTGCGGCCGTCTTGCGAACGCGCGAAGGCATCGCGTGCAAGGGCTTGTTGTGCAACCGTTTATATTCGCAAGCGTGTCTGTAAAGGTTTACGCGCCGATCGTGCGAGTCTCTTCCGCCCGAGGTTCAGCGTTGGGCGCCCACCCGTGCCACATGGGGCCCGCAAAGGCCAGGCGCTCGCTCATCACCCGCATCGCCTCGGCGCTCGAATCGACGAGCACCGCGGTGCGCCCGCGGCGGGCCGCGGCCTCGCCGAACGTGCCCGAGCCCGCGAAAAAATCCAAGACCCGGTCGCCCGGGTTCGAATGCACCCGCACGATCCGGTCGACCACGCCCAGCGGCTTCTGCGTCGGGTACCCCGTTTTCTCCCTGCCGGTCGGGCTGACGATGGTGTGCCACCAGGTGTCCGTGGGTGTCTTGCCCCGGGCCGCCTTTTCTTCGCTCACCAGCCCCGGCGCCATGTACGGCACCCGGTCGATGTCGTCGTACCGGAACGTGTAGTTCGCGGGGTCCTTCGCGTACCACAGGATGCTGTCGTGCTTGGGGGACCATTTCTTCTTGGTGCGCCCGCCGTAG
>BQJQ01000054.1 GCA_021604785.1 Phycisphaeraceae bacterium | reverse complement strand
GCGCTCTCGAACGTCCACACCCGTCCGCCGACGAGTACGGGCAGGGAAACCGGTGTGCCGGGCGGCTCGGCGCCCGCGCTCTGGTACAGAACCTCGCCGCTGTCGTTGGGGTCCGAGACGCGGACCCATGCGCCGCGCCATCGTGTTCCAACCGCGGCGGTGAACGCGTCGTTTACCAACACCGGCGCCGCGACCCACCCGACAACCTCGCGATCGGGCGATCGCACGGGCAGGGCCATCACGACGCCGCGTGCGTCCGGGTCCGGCAGCTGATACAGGTGAAACCCGCGCGACACACGGACGGCGTCGCTAAACCGGGACGCGTCGTACGCCTCGAGGTTGATCGGGTGCGTTGTGACATCGAGCCCCCACGCCGACCGGTTCGATTCGGCGGGCTCGTGGTAGAGCACGATGTAGTGGGGCTCGCCCAGCGGGACCAAGTTAGCGCCATGGTGCGCGTGGATTGTGAAATCCGGGGCGCCGTCGAGGCGTGCGAGTTCGACGAACTCGCTGAGCTCCTCGGAGGGAACGATCGCGATGTAGGACAAGCCGAGCACGCCCGCGTGCCGCTCGTGCGGGTGGGCTGTTGTCACGTACTCGCGCCACTCGGCCCGGGTGACATGCTCGCTGGACTGCACGAACGCGCGCGCGCCCCACAGCGCCGCCTCGGCCCCGCGGAGCTCGTCGGAGAACCGGTCCGCCATCCACTGGGCGTGCTCGCCGAATTTTTCGCGCTCGTCCACACCCGCGAGGATCATCAACCGGGTGAACACGAGGGCCGTGAGCGCGACGACGATCGCGCCGGCCGCGATCAGGAGCCCGTGCCGCCGCACGAAAGCCCGCTGGATGAACGCCCGGCGGGAGCCGGCGTGGGGGTGAGACATCGCGTGCGAGTGTACAGATCCGGCCCGCGTCGCGGCCGGATCTCATATTCGGCCGACCCCCCTCAAATATGTGGTTGTTGAAGATTGCACCCGCGCAAGGGGCGCGTCCGAACTCACGCGAGGTCGAAGACAAGCACCTCGCCAGAATCGTCCGTAGCGATAACCACGCTGGGCTCGTCGGTAATCGCCGCCCCGTCGCCGGGCGCGAGCGGTTCGCCGTTGACGACCACCGAGCCGCGTGCGACGTGGACCCACGCGTGCCGGCCCGGGCGCAGCGGGAGGGCGACCCGGTCCCCCGCGCCAAGCACCCCCGCGTGCAGGTCCGCGTCCTGGTGGATCCGTAGCGACCCGTCGCGCCCGTCTCCCGATGCGAGCAGGTGCAGCCGCCCGGTTTCCTCGCTGATCGGGAACGTCTTGGACTCGTGCTCGGGCTGGTGCCCCGTGGCATCGGGCAGGATCCACATCTGCAGCAGATGCGTGGGCTCGTCGGGCGAGGGGTTGAACTCGGAGTGGCGGATGCCCCGCCCGGCGGTCATGCGCTGGATCATGCCGTGGGTGATGTCCTCCTCGTTGCCCAGGCTGTCGCGGTGGCGGACGGCCCCGCTGAGGGGGTAGGTGATGATCTCCATGTCGCGGTGGGGGTGCTCGCCGAAGCCCTCGCCGGGCCCGACGATGTCGTCGTTGATGACGCGGAGGGCGCGGAAGCCCATGTGCTCAGGGTCTTGGTAGTGCCCGAAGCTGAAGGTATGGGCGGACTTGAGCCAGCCGTGGTCGAAGGTGCCGCGCTCGTGGGCGCGTCGGATGCGCATCATAAGGGTGCTCCTGGTGTCGCCGGCGTGTTGGCGCCGGCGCGTGCCTTTTCGAGCAGGCGGCTCAGCTCACGGAGCTCGCCCGCGTCCATGTGGTTCAACTGCTGCGTGTGCAGCGCTTCGACGGGCCCGTCCAGGCCCGCAAGCAGTACGCGCCCGGCGTCGGTGATCGCGACGCGGACCACGCGCCGGTCTTCGTCCGAACGTGCCCGCTCGACGAACCCGCGGGCCGCGAGCCGGTCGATGAGTCGGGTGACGTCGGGCACGCGGACGACGAGGTGATCTCCGATCTGCGAGCAGGTGCTCGGGCCGGCGCCGCGGAGGATCCGCAGCGCGTTGTAGCTCGACCCGGTCAGCCCGTGCGCCCGGAAGAGGCGGGCGAACCCGCCTTCGAGGGCCGCGGCGGTGCGTACCACGTTCAGGTGCGCCTCCTGGGTCGCGGACCTGAAGGGCTCGCGTTTGCCGAGTTGGTGTTGGAGTGTGCTCATGGGACAGTCTTGTGTGATAACAACAATCGTTCAAACGACTATATTCCAGGCTCTGGCCCCGTTCAGGCGCGGTGCTGTCGCGTTGGGGTGGTTTTCGGACCTTGGGGCGAGGCAGCCGCAGCGGGGCGTCGCCCGGCTCGTACAGTCGGCGGGAGGATCCGGTCCATGACCACGCGGAGGCGGCAGATCGACGGGCGGTGGTGGGTTGTGGTCGCGGCGGCGGGGCTCGCGGGGTGCCAGACGCCGACCGGTGACCTCACGGGCCCGTTCGTGAGCAACACACCCACGACGGTCGCCAACTCCGCCAAGTCCAGCTCAAACTCCGGCTCGGGGGTCAACGGCACGCAGGCCCAGGTGATGGATTTCGCTGACGATTTCACGCTCCGACTGGCGGACATGACCGACCGGATCGAGGCGCGTACGCCCTCGATGGACGCGCGGATCGCCATCCACCGCTTGCGGTACACGATGGCGCACGGGCTCACGGTGATCGCGGCGTCGGCGAACCCGAAGGTCTCGCTGGTCGACGCGATCGTGGTGATGTCGATCCAGCGGCGCCTGGTCGAAGAGCGGCTCGTCCCTGAGTACTTTAAGGACATGCCCTGGATCGCGAGCGTCTTCCGCAACGCGGAGGAGCAGATCAAGGCCGTAGGCTACGAGACGTTCACGTTCGAGCAGATGGAGGAGATCCAGGCGCTCGCGGACCGGTGGGTGGACGCGAATCCGTACCGCTACTACGGCGCGTACGTGCGCCTCGCGGACTTTGCCGCGACACGCCAGGACTCGGCGTTCGTCGGGCCGTCGCGGGCGCCGAG
Source organism: Phycisphaeraceae bacterium (assembly GCA_021604785.1). Taxonomy (GTDB): domain Bacteria; phylum Planctomycetota; class Phycisphaerae; order Phycisphaerales; family UBA1924; genus BQJQ01. The sequence continues at coordinate 13,436 of BQJQ01000054.1, read as the reverse complement.
CCTTCTCGGGTTCCTGACGCTCGACCCGCTCGCAGGGCTGGACCCGGCGACCAAGGAGATCGAGCAGACACGCCTGTTCGCCGAGCGGGCGATGTTCTACCTGCAGCGGATGCCGCAGCTGATCTCGTGGCAGGCCGAGCTGTTGTACATCGACACCGCGAGCGAGCCCGAGGTGGTGCAGGCGCTGCTGGACGTCTCGGCGCTGTCGGCGTCGGTCGAGCGCGTGACGCGGGACTTCAGCGAGATGCGCGACGAGCTGCCCGCGATCATCGCCGACGAGCGCGAGGCGGCGATTCAGCAGGCGTCCGAGGAATTCTTCGCGGGATTCGCGGCCGAGCGGGCGGCGATGCTCGACGACCTGCAGGAGCGGTCGGACGAGCTCGACGCGACGCTCGCCGAGGTCACCCGCACGTTCGAGGCGGGCGACAAGCTCGGGCAGAGCTGGGCCGGGCTGATCACGTCCGTCGAGTCGCTGGCGCACACCGTCGAGGGCATGCGCGGCCCAGCCGGCCCGCCCGACGAGGACCCGACGACGATCGAGGACTACGAAGCGGCGATCATCTCGGCGACGACGCTGATCGAGAAGCTCGACGAGCTGGTCGAGGACGTGAACACGCTGGCGAACTCGGACTCGTGGGACGAGCGTCGCAAGACGATCGACAACACGATGGGCGACGCGCAGCAGCGACTCGAGACGGTGCTCGACCGGACGTACCGGCGCGCGTTCATCCTGATCGGCGTGCTGCTTACGGGGTTCCTGGCGATCGGGCTGGTGCTCAAGCTGGTGCCGGGGCGACGGCGGGTGTGATGAGAATGATGCTGACTACTTGTCTACTGCTGCGACGGAGCATTGCCCGCGACGACCATTTGTTGCCACCCCGACGCGAGACTGTTGTTATTGCAAGCGGTGCACCACGCTTTGGCCGGAATGAACGATTGGCAGGCGCAATGAGGACACTGAACACGTAGCCCGGTCTTCGCGTTGGCAGCTTCAAGTCGAGCCTCGATGCTCCGTTGGCATACTGAGCAATCCAAATGCGCAAATACGCCTTGAAATGTTACTTTGACGTTTCGCTCGGCCATTGCATTCGAAACGGGAGCGCCGCACATGTCACACGCGGCGGTTCTTCCGGGCACCGGTTCGAAGCCGGCTTGCGAGAGTAGCTGAATCGCCTCTTGGGCTTCAGGGGAGCTCTTTTCATTGCCCTTCGCGTACCACATCGCGGTTCGGTGCCACTGATCTTCCAGATTCGGATCGGCGCCGTGAGCTAAAAGCGTACTCAGGATTTCAAGGTTGATTGGGTAGGTGTCGCAGGCAAATATGAGCGGTGTGAAGTCCCTGCAATCCCGTTCATTCACGTTTGCGCCCAGCCCAAGAAGCACCCTGACCGCCTCTATGCGCTTTCCATGCACGGCGTAGTGAAGAAGTGTCTCGTTGTACTCGGGGACTCTGTATTTAAGCCCTGGTCCAGCTTCGGCCCACTCCATGAGTTGCTTGTAATGAGCATCATCTTGTTCAGAATGCTCCGAGTGGTGCGCGCCCTTGAAGGCCCTGAACAAGAGGTCCCGCAGGTCGGGTGATCGCACGAGAAAACGAGGCGTGCGCGTTGGGTCTGCCCGCTTGTTGTGCCGTCCGCCGAACTTGAACCCGAACATCATGCCCACCTATTCGTCTTCTTCAGATCCCCATCGCCCGTGCCATCGCCCCGCCCATGTCCGCCGGAGTCTCGGCGATCGCAGCACCCGCCTCGCGGAGCGCCTCGATCTTGGAGTCGGCGGTGCCCGTGGGCTTGCCGCCGGCGCCCGACGAGATGATCGCCCCGGCGTGGCCCATGCGCTTGCCGGGCGGTGCGGTGCGACCGGCGATGAACGCGGCGACGGGCTTGGTGCACTCGGTCTTGATGACCTCGGCGGCCCGCTCCTCGTCCTCGCCGCCGATCTCGCCGATCATGAGGATGCCATGGGTGTCGGGGTCTTCCTCGAACATGCGGATGCAGTCGGCGTGGTCGATGCCGCGGACGGGGTCGCCCCCGATGCCGACGCACGTGGATTGCGCGAGCCCGAGGTTGGAGGTCTGCCAGACCGCTTCGTAGGTCAGCGTGCCCGAACGGCTCACGATTCCGACGCTCTTGCCGGTCTTGGCTTCGCTCACGTGGGTGTGGATGTACCCGGGCATGATGCCGATCTTGCACCCGGCGTTGGTGTATTTGGACTCGGCGGTGTCCTCGCCCGTCTTGGGGCCGGGCGTGATGATGCCGGGGCAGTTGGGGCCGATGAGGGTGAACAACTCGCGCGAATGCTCGGCGTCGGCCCCGCGGGCGGCGGCGTTGCGGCCGTCGAGCACCGCCCGCACGCGGATCATGTCCGCCACGGGCACGCCCTCGGTGATGGCGCAGATCAGGCGGATGCCCGCGTCCATCGCTTCGAGGATCGCGTCGGCGGCGAAGGGCGGGGGGACGAAGATCATCGTCGCGTCGGCCCCGGTCGCTTCGACGGCCCCGCGGACGGTGTCATAGATGGGCAGCCCGTTGGCGTCGGACTGGCCGCCCTTGCCCGGGGTGACGCCCCCAACCATCTTGGTGCCGTAGTTGAAGCACCCTTTGGTGTGCAGGGCGCCGTAGCTGCCGGTGATGCCCTGGCAGATGACCTTGGTGTTGTGATCGACGAGGATGGACATGGGGCGGCTCCGGGGTTCGGGGCCCGATGGTAGTCGGGGGGGAAATTGCCCGCCGGCGCCTAAGATCGCACTGTCGGTCCCCGGAATCTGGTGGGGCCAGCGAGAGGGGCTGCCCATGCGCGTCATCGTCACCGGCCAGGTCGGGATGGACAAGAAGCCGTACCTCGCCGAGGTCGCCGCGTTTGCCGGCGATCAGGGCGAGCACATCGACATGTACCACGTCGGTGATCTCATGTACGCCGAGGCGCCCGACGTGCGCCCGGGGCGGATCCTCGACCTGCCGCTGAGCCGGCTCAACTCGCTCCGCCGGGCGGCGTTCAAGGACGTCATCGCCCAATCCAAGGGCCAGGACAACGTCATCGTCAACACGCACGCCACATTCCGCTGGCGGCATGGCTTGTTCAGCGCGTTCGACTTCGACCAGATCGCCGCTCTCGAGCCCGACATCTTCGTCTGCCTCGTGGACAACATCGAGGTCGTCCACGACCGCCTGCACCGCGACCACGACATCGACGCGACGCTCAAGGACTGCATGGTCTGGCGCGAAGAAGAGATCCTCGCGACCGAGCTGATGGGCAAGGCCATCACCGGCTCGCAGTTCTACATCGTCGCCCGCGGGCGCCACATGTCCACGACCAAGTCGCTCTTCCAGCTCGCGTGCAGGCCGCAGATGAAGCGGGTCTACCCGAGCTTCCCGATGAGCCACGTGGTGGACATGCCCGACGTGATGGCCGAGATCGACGCGTTCCGCGCGGCGCTGGCCGAGCACTTCATCACCTTCGACCCGGGCGACGTGGACGAGAAGCTGCTGCTCGACCGGGCGATCGAAGCGGTGAAGGACAGCAAGGAGTTCTTCGATCACCAGCCCCAGCAGCTCGGCGGCGTGCAGAAGGACATGGAAGCCATCCGCATCCGCACCCGCGAGGTCCTCGACATCGCCGGCGACATCGACGGCCAGATCTACATGCGCGACTTCAAGCTCATCGACCAGGCCGACATGATCGTCAGCTACGTCCCCGAGCTCATCCGCGAGGGCGGCAAGGTCATGCCCGGGCTCTCCTCGGGCGTCGAGCGCGAGCTGCAGCACGCGTGGGAGGGCGCCAAGGAGGTCTACGTCGTCTGGAAGCCCTCCAAGCCGCCCAGCCCGTTCATCACCGAGACCGCGACCAAAGTGTTCTCGTCGGTGGATGAATCGCTCGCGTACTTCGAGGCCCAGGGCATGTTCGGCACCAAGAACCTGTTCGGGCACTGAGCCGGATCGAGGCACGCCGTGATCCCCAACGCGTCTGACATCGTGCGCTGGCGTGCCGCCGCTTTCGGGCTCGTCCGGTTCGTGGGTGTGGTTCTGGCGTTCCAGCACGGGGGCTCGCTCGCGATGACCGTGGTGTACGCCCTCGACGGCTCTCTGGGCTTCGGGATGGCCTACGTAGCGCCCTCGATCGCGTATGCCGTTGTCATGTTCCTGCTCGCGCTCACGTTCGTAATCGTGCCGGGATCGTGGGCGCGCTGGCTCGTCCCGAGCCGATCGTCGTCCGCATGCCCCGGGTGCCGATACCCGCTGCACGACCTCGCGACGCCGCAGTGCCCCGAGTGCGGGCTCGAGCTGACCCCGGAGTTTCTGCCGGGCGGAGCGGCCGCGCCCGGCATACCGCCCGGCGATCTCACGATGCGAGCCAAGGCCCGTGCGATGATGATCCCAGTTTCGCGTTTGGCGGGGGTCGTCCTCGTGCTGGTCTACGGGTTCGGGGCCACGATGGACGTTCTCGAAGTCTTTTTCGACGGGCTCGGGTACGGGCTCGATGACCGCGAAGGGACGGTCGCGATGGTGTATCGCCTCGCGGGCGCCGCGCTGGGCCTCTTCATGATCTTCGGCGCCGAGCGGTTCGCCCACTGGCTCGCTTTCGGGCTTCGGCGTGAGCCCGAGGACGCCGTCTCGGGCTGAGGAGGGATCCGCCCCCCGCCCGGCGCGGTATCGTCTTCATGTGGTCCCTAACGCCTCCGACCTCGCCCACCGCCGCCTGACGCTCGTCGCCGTGGTGCGCGTGCTGGCGGTGGTGGTCTGGATTATCGCGACGTCACCCATCATCGTCTTCTTCTCGATCGCGTCGATCGAACCCAGCTCGGTCGAGGGCGAGGTCATCGCGGTCATCGCCCTGCTCTCGGGCGGGGCCGCGGTCGTGGGGGTCATCATCTGGTTCCTCGCGTCGCCCCTGTCACGCTGGATGCTCCCGCGCCCCGAGGCCCACGCCTGCCCCCGCTGCGGCTACGACCTCCGCTCGATCGTCGAGCCCCGCTGCCCCGAGTGCGGCACCGTCCTCACACAAGAGTTCATGCCCAACCATGTCGCGGTCGGCACAACCCGCTCGCCCGAGGGGCGCGTGCTGACGGCCCAGCTCGTGGTGGTGGTCATCGCGCGCCTGGGCGGGCTCGCTCTGGCGTTGTGGATGGGCCTGTGGTTTCTCAGCACGGCGTCGCAGCTCATCCTGTTCGCAGACGCCGATTGGCACAGCTGGAACTACACCATCCCCCAACTGATCATGTCGGCGTTCGGGTTCCTGGCGTGCGCTGTGCCGATCTTCTTCCCGCGCCGCCTCGCTCGCTGGGCCGTGCCGATCAAACTGCTCGACCCCCTGACCGAGCCGCCCGCTCCGCCTACCCCGCCCGTGCCGCCGGCCCCAGCCGCGGAGGCCCCATGATCCCCGACGCCGCCGAGGTCGTGCGCCGACGCTGGACCGCCATGACCATCCTGCGCCTGCTCTCGATCGTGGCGCTGCTCTCGTCGCTTCTCCCCGCCGGGTCGTGGATCAGCGAGGGATTGCGCGACGACGACCTGTTCGACGTGAGTTACTACTGGCCGCGGATGCTCGGCGCGGTCGGCGGGCTCGTGCTCGGCGCGATCATGCTGCTCCTCGCGGCGCCGCTGGCACGCTGGGCGGTGCCGTTCAAGCGGGAGCTCCGCTGCCCGCGCTGCGACTACCGGCTCGAGGGGCTGGTGGACCCGCTCTGCTCCGAGTGCGGGCTCGTGCTGACGCGTGAGTTCCTGGGCGAGCCGCGCGAGCTCGCCCCCGAAACCGATGCGCAGCGCATCATCCGCCTGCAGGACACGGTTGCCACCGTGGTCCGCCTGCTGGGGCTGTTGATGGTCGTCGGGTTCGGGGCCAGCGCGACGCTGCACACGATCACCTTCTTCGTGGAGCCTTTTTACGACGCGTGGTGGGTCTTCATGCTCTCCACGCGGATCCTCACCCAGGGGACCCTCGTGATCGTGGGGATGGTGTTCATGGTCAAGGGCGGGCTGATCGGTCGCCTGCTCGCCCCCCGCGCGCGGGGGTGAGCGTCGAGCGGATCTCGAAGACGCCGTTGTCCCAGACACGTTCGCCGATGCTGACAGCGTCGTGCCCGTCGCCTGCGATCTCGCGGACGACGTACGCCGCGCCTGTTGCCGCGGCGATCGCATCGCCCCGCGCGCGCAGGGCGTGGTCGTACCCCTCGCGCGCGTTCCGGATCGTTTCTGCGTCGTCGCCGTCATACCACGCCAGGCGGTACGAGCCGGCGTCGAGCGTCCGCATCCGCCCGGCCCACGCGAGCACGGGGTCGCCCGCGTAGAACAGCAGCCCGCCGTCGCGCAGTTCGCCGTAGGTCGGCCGGTGCGACCCCACCCGCCACCCGGCCCGGTACGGGGGCGTGATGAACACCGTCCCCGGCTCGGTGTGCTCGCGGGCCCACGCCTGGGCCTCGCGCCACGCCTCGGGCTGGGCGGTGCGCGTCCACGGGTGCGGGCGCCGAACGAACGCCGCGACACCGACCAGCGCGATCAAGACGCCCACGCCCACCAGCATCCCGCCCCGGCGCCGGCGCGGGGCGACGCCAGCGGGCGCCGCGTCGCGCAGCACGCCGTGCGTGATGAGCCCGGCGATCACCGCCAGCCCGACCGCCCCGACCACCGCCCCCGGGTCGCCCAGCCCCAGCGCCCGCGCCGCCGCCCCGAACGGCCAGAGTGCCAGCAGCCCGAGCGCCCACGCGCCCGACCACGCCCCGCGCCCGCCCGTGAGGATCGACCGCCCGCTCCACGCCGCCACCGACACGATCGCAGCGATCTGCGCCAGCATCAGCCCCCGCCCGGGCATCAGCCGCCACGCCAAAGGCTCGCGCCACCCCGCCGCGAGCAACGCCGTGAACACGATCGGGAACGCCATCGACGCGAGCGCGTACACCAGCAGCCGCGCGGACGCGTCGTGCTGCTCGCGCCGCCCGCGCCCGACGCCGGGCCACGCGAACCACCCCAGCACGATCACCCCGAGGCACGCCCCCCACGCCGCGAACGGCGCCCGCGCCGGCTCGATCAGCGGCGCGTACAGCTCGAGCCCGGTTTCGCGGTACGCGTTCATCTCGGCCGGCGTCACGGGCCCGATCGCCGTCGCCGCGACGAACCCGATCGCCCCGACGCACGCCACCCCGACCACGCCCGCGAACGCCCGCGACCGCCAAGGCGAGACCCAGAGCATCCCGACCGTCCACGCGCACAGCGCGTACGCCGCCGTCTGCCCATGCACCGGCACCGCGAGCACCGCCAGGCCCAGCGACCAGCACGGCCGCCCGCGCACGAACAGCGCCATCGACACGAGCACGATCGGCATCACCAGCAGCGTCGCCGTGAACTCCATGTCCGCCAGCGAGACGAGCCCGAACCAGTTCAGCTCCTTGGGCACGACCAGCAGCGCCGCGGGCAGCAGGCACGCCAGCGCCCCGGTCACCCCCCGCCGGTCCGCCGGCGCGATCAGCGCCCGCGCCATCGCCGCCAGCGCCAGCGCGCTGCCCATCGCCGCCGCAATCGTGAGCCCCAGCGCCACCGCGGCCCACCATCCCTCGGGCACCGCCGCCCCGATCGGGTCCCACGCGTAGCTCTTGATCGATCCGAACGCGTCGAGGTACGGGTCGCCCGCCAGCGCCCCCGGGTCCGCGGCGTCCACCGCGCGGACGAGGTACTGCGCCTGATCACCCGCGCCGAACCGGTACCCGCAGACCGCCATCGCCGCCAGCGCCAGCCCGAGCGCGCCGACCCCGATGATGGCCCACGATCGGGCCCGCTCGCTCGCTGGACTGCCCACGGTCCCCGGCTCCTTCCCCTCCCCCGACGCCGAGCCGGAGCGGGCAGAGTCTAAACCCGCCCCGACCCCCGGCTCGGGGGGCATCCGGGGGTTTGGGGGGCGTCCCTTGCCCCCGGGCCCCGGGCGTGGTGAAATCCGAGGGGCCCGGCCCCGAACCATCCGGTGTCAGGCGCGGCATCCCGCGCCGCCGGGGGGAAGACGCCGATGGAAGCCGCAATGCACGCCGACCGGTTCGAAGCCGATTTGAACGCCGCCCCGCCCGTCAACGAGCGTGGGCGTGTGGTGGACGCGGACGCCCCCGACGACGAGCGGACCTTCGGCATGCTCGGGCACCTGAGCGTCCTCGGGCACCTCGTGATCTCGGGGTTTGCGATCATCGTGCCGATCGTGATGTACCAGTCCAAAAAGAAGGACGCGCCCTTCGCGGCCGATCATCTGCGCGAAGCGATCAACTTCCAGATCAGCCTGATCATCTACACCGTCGCCCTGGCGATTTTTTCCGTCGTCACGATCGGAATTGGCCTCATCCTCGCGGCGCCCCTCGGCGTTGGCGTCTACATCCTTGGGCTGATCGGCGTCATACAGGCCTCGATGGCCGCCAACAGGGGCGAGTATTACCGCTACCCGATGACGATCCGGTTCCTGCACTGAGCCGGTCTTGGTACCTTAGCCTCGTGGGCGTTCACCCCAGCAACGTGCGGTATCGTCGAGATTTGGTGCGGATCGCCCTCCGTCTCGCCCAGCTCGTGCTCGTCGGGTGCTACACGTCGCTAACCCTGGGGCTGATCATCCGCATGGCGGCAAGCCGACTGTTTTCAGGCGTTGCCGGCGGTCTGCTCGACCAGTGGTGGGTGTTCGCGTTCAACCACATCTGGATGGTCGTACTGGCGATCGGGCTGATCATCGTCGAGCGTGTCCTCATCGGCTGGGTCGTTCCGGCGCCCATAGGTGGGTGCGTCGGGTGCGGGTACGAGCTCAGCGACCTCGCCCGCTGCCCCGAGTGTGGCCTCCTCCTCACCGCACACCACGATCCGCAGCCGCCTGCCCCGCCCGCGTAGACTTCTCCCATGCCGCTCTTCGAGGCCCGCAATCTGAAGAAGGTCTACAACGGCCGCACCGTCGTGGACGGCGTCAACCTCCGCGTCGAAGAAGCCGAGATCGTCGGCCTCCTCGGTCGCAACGGGGCCGGCAAAACCACCTCCTTCCGCATGACGATCGGCATGATCGAACGCGACGGCGGCCAGGTCTTCTTCAAGAACGAAGAGGTCACCGGGCTCCCCATGTTCCAGCACGCCCGCCTGGGCATGGGCTACCTCTCGCAGGAGCCCTCCGTCTTCCAACGCCTCACCTGCGAGCAGAACCTGCTGGCGATCCTCGAGACCCTCCCGATCTCCAAAGCCGAGCAGAAACGCCGGGCCGCGGACCTGCTCTCTCGCTTCGGGCTCAGCCACAAAGCCAAGGAGCAGGCCCGCACCTGCTCGGGCGGCGAGCGCCGCAAGCTCGAGATCGCGCGATCCCTGATCACCGAGCCCCAGTTGATTCTCCTCGACGAACCCTTCTCCGGCGTCGACCCGATCGCCGTCGAGGAACTTCAGCGTGAGATCCGCGAGCTCACCAAGCTCGGCATCTCCTGCCTCATCACCGACCACAACGTGCAGCAGACCCTCCGCGTCTGCGACCGCGCCTACATCATCGACTCCGGCCGCGTCCTCGCCGAGGGCACGCCCAAAGAGCTCATCAACGACGAGCTGGTCCGCCGCGTCTACCTCGGCTCCCTCTTCCGAGGCGACGAGTTCGATCAGCCCTTCGACGCCGACAACCCCAACGGCGGCTCCGGCGGCCAGTCGGGCGGCAGCGATGGCGGCGGGGGCACCGGCCCGCGCCGACCCACACCCGCCCCCAATGGCTCAGCCGGCTCACGTCCTTCCGCTGCCCCCGCCCGCCCCCGCGTCCGCCCGCCCTCGCCCGGGCCCAAGCCGACCCCCAAGCCCGCAACGCCCGAAGCGTCCCGCACCCCGCGCCGGGCCGCGCCGTGAACCTCCGCCCCAAGCCCCCCGCCAAGCCCACGCCCAAGGCGTCCGCCAAGGGCGCCCCAAAGCTCAACTCCAAGCCCGGCACCGTCTGGATGCGCGCCGCCGCCTTCGCCGCCCGCGAGCACAAGGGGCACCTCCGCAAGGACGGCCGCACGCCCTACATCGCCCACGTCTTCCGCGTCGCGATGATCGTCTCGCACCAGTTCGGGCACGACGACGAGTCCACCCTCGCCGCGGCGATCCTCCACGACGTCATCGAGGACACGCCCAACGACTACGACGACATCTCCCGTCGCTTCGGGCACGACGTCGCCGACATGGTCGCCGCCCTCACCAAAAACATGCTCCTGCCCGAGCCCGAGCGCGAGAAGGACTACGACCAGCGGCTGGCGAAGGCCGACTGGCGGGCCCGGCTCATCAAGCTCGCCGACGTGCTCGACAACGCGACCGACGGGGCGGGCAAGGCGGGCAAGCTCCGCGACAAGTGCCGCCGGGCGATCGCCCTGGCGACCCCGGACGCCGCGAACCACCCCGAGACACGGGCCGGGATCGAGCTGGTCCGGGCCCTGCCGATCCTGGCGGGGTAAGCTGCCCGCGATGAAGACCGCCCCGACGATGTCCCGAGCCCTGCCCGCCGCCGCGCTGCTGCTGGTGTCGCTGACCCTGACCGGGTGCATCGAGCGCCGCATCCGCGTCACGTCCGAGCCGCCCGGCGCCATCGTCTGGCTCAACGACCGCGAGATCGGGCGCACGCCCGTCGAGACCTCGTTCACCTTCCACGGCGACTACGACGTCCGCCTCGCCCTCCCCGGTCACGAACCGATCCACACCGAACGCCGCGCCAAGGCCCCCGTCCACGAGTGGCCCGGCATCGACCTCGTCGCGACCGCACTGCCCGTGAAGTTCGACAACACCATCGAGTGGCACTTTGACCTCGAGCCCTCGCTCGAGCTGACGCAGGACCGCGACGAATACGAGACCGACCTGGTCGAGCGCGCCGAGCGCCTCCGCCAGCGAGCGATCACGGGCATCGACCCCGCGCCCAACTCCCCCGCCGCCAACTAGCCCGGAGCGTGCGCGAGGGGTTCTTGCTTCCTCCCTCTCCCCGCCGGGGAGAGGGCAGGGGTGAGGGGTCTTGGGAATCCGCGGCGTGCTTAGCCGATCGCCCGCCCCGGCACGCCCACCACCGTCGCCCCGTCCGCCACATCCGCGCGCACCACTGCCCCCGCCCCGATCACGCACCCCGTGCCGATCTTCACCCGCGGAAGCACCATCGCCCCCATCCCGATCAGCGTGTCCGCGCCCACGCCCGCATCGCCCCCGATGACCGACCCCGGCGCGATGTGCGCGTTGGCGCCGACCTGCACGCCGTGCTCGATGATCGCCCCCGAGTTCACGATCGCGTGGTTCCCGACGCGCGCCCGCGCGTGGACGACCGCCATCGGCCCGACGAACACGCCCCGCCCGACCTGCGCACTCCGGGCGACGCTCGCCGTCGGGTGCGTCACGGTCCACGCGCTGCCCAGGCTGAGCGTGTCGGGCAGGGCGTCGAGGATCCGTCGCCGCAGCGCCAGGTCGCCCAGCGCCATGATCCAGGACAGATGCGCGCCGGCGTGCTCAGCCAGTGACGAGATCGGGCCCAGCCGGGGCACCGCGCCCGGCGGCGTGCTCAGCTGCGGCTCGTCCGCGTCGTCCAGGCACCCGACCGGCGCCAGCCCCGTCTGGGAACACAAAATCTGCGCCGCCTCGGCCACGACCACCGCGTGCCCGCCCCCGCCCACGAACAACAGCCCGCTTCGCTCGTGCATCGCGACCCCCGTCCGAGCCGCCCCGGGTCATCCCCGTTCGACCGGCTCAAAACGCAGATCGACCCCCGGCACGCGCCCACATGAGCGCCGTCCCGGGGGCCGACCCGCAAGAAATCGACGCCGGGCTGTAGTGCAGCCCGACGCCGGGTGGGTAGGTGAACCGCTGCATGGGCCGGCCATCGAAGATGCGGGCTTGTGAGCCTCGCTCCGCGAACCGGCCCGCCTGTCGTTGTCTCACCCCAGCTCCGTCGGCAATTCTTGCCGACATTCTCCACTCTACCCAAAATACCACCCGATCGCTTCTCAGCGACGTGCAGCCATACTCGCCGGACCCTCGGGGGCTCAGATACCTCTCCGCTCGCGGCTCCCCCCATCCGAACTACCCTGAAGGTACCCCGTGATCTGCGATCTGCCAGTCTTTGCGCGTTTCCGGGCCTTTCTTGGGAGTCTTCCACCGAATGTCCCCAACCCAACTCAGGCTCGCCTGCGTGAGCTATCTCAATACGGTGCCGATGATTGCGGGTCTGGAGAAGACCGCCGACGTCGAGCTCATCCGGGCGGTCCCCTCCCGGATCGCCGAATTCGTCGAGTCCGGGCGGGCCGACCTCGGGCTCGCCAGCGTCATCGATCTGGCCCGCTCGAAAGCCCCGCTCACGGCCCTCCCCCGCGCCGGCATGATCGGCTGCCGCGACCGCACGCTGACCGTCCGGGTCTTCTCCCGCGTCGAGCCCGCCGCGATCACCACGCTGTACGCCGACACAGACTCGCACACCTCGACAGCCCTTGCCCGGGTCATCCTCAACCGCCGCTATGGCGCGCCCGCCGAGGTCGTGGACTTCAACGCCCGCGAGGGCGTGGGCGACGACGCCTGGCCCGAAGCGGTGCTGCTGATCGGCGACAAAGTCGTGGCCGACTCCCCGCCCGCGGTCCGTTATCCGCACCAGCTCGACCTCGGGCACGAGTGGCGCGAGCTGACCGGGCTTCCCTTCGTGTACGCGCTTTGGGTCTGCCGGGCCGAGCGCGCCGACGACCCGCTGGTCACGCTGGGCGTGGACCTGCTCGAGCGTCAGCGCCTCCGCAACGAAAAGCGCGCCGACGCGGTCGTCCGCCCCGAGGCGCTCGCCCGCGGCTGGCCCGCGGACCTGGCGCGTGAGTACGTCGGCGAGCTGCTGCACTACGACGTGGGCGACGCCGAGCGAGCCGCCGTGGCGCAGTTCCTCGCGTGGTGCGCCGAGCTGGGTATCATCGAAGACCCGACCGTCGCGTGGGCCGACGCGCCGGCGTGCGCGGGGTAGCGCGCCCCGTGCCGGCCCGCACCCGCGCCAAATCGCAGATGGTCGCCGAGTTGGGCGAGCGATTGGTGGCGCTCGCGCCCGATGATCTCGGCGCGTGCATCGAGCGGGCCGAGGCGTTGGTGGGCACGATCGACCCCGAGGCGCTCTACGCCGAGGACGCGCTGCTCGCGCAGCTCGCCGGTCGCCCGGGCGAGGTGGACAACCCGGGCATGGTCGTCGGGCGGGCGCTGCTGGCGGACCTGTCGGCTCTGGTCGAGGCCCTCTCCGAAGCCGCCGGGCAGACGCGGGCGGACCTCGGGCCCGGCGCCATGAGCGCCGACGCTCTCGCCGAGCGGTGGTCGGTGTCGCGCAAGACCGTGGCGCGGTACCGGCGGGCGGGGCTGGTGTCGCGCCGCGTGCTCGCGGGGTCGCGCACAGAAGTGGTCTTCTCGGCGGGGGCGGTCGAGCGGTTCGAACGCTTGCACGGTGCGCGATTGGACCGCGCCGCCCGCTTTACACGCCGCACGGACGAGGAG
>BQJQ01000053.1 GCA_021604785.1 Phycisphaeraceae bacterium | reverse complement strand
CGAGATCTTCAACTACATCGACAAGCCCGACTTCACGAGCACGCAGATCTCCGACCACGTGAGCAAGTGCCTGGGCAAGAAGCCGGCGCCCGGCGTGCCGTACACGCTGGGCATGCTCATGGGCCTGCCCTTCGACGCGGTGATCAAGCTGACAGGCAAGAACCTGCCCATCTCGACCGCGCGCATCCGCAAGCTCTTCAAGACCCAGACCAAGTTCGAAGCCGACAAGCTGCTTGGCGTCGGGTACCAGCCCAAGGTCACCCTCGCCGAGGGCATCGAGCGGATGGTCAGCTGGTACCAGGCCGGCGGCAAGACCATGGACGCGACATGGAACACGCCCCCCGCTGAGACCGTCTACATGAACGCCCAGCCCCAGCCCGCATAACCCGCGCGCGGCCGTGCCGTTTTTCCTCCCTCTCCCCTCCGGGGAGAGGGCCGGGGCGAGGGGTCTTCGCGCGCACAAAAAGGAAGACGGCCGGCACCCGCGCACGGGCCCCGGCCGTCTCCCAGAGAGAAGTCCCAGTCTCAGATCAGCGACGCCGACGCGTCCCGACGATGCCCATCCCGAGCAGCGCAAATGCGCTGGCAGGGGCCGGCACGCGCGTGATCGAGATGTTGTCCACCGTGACGTCGTAGTCGTCAAAGGTGAAGAAGTAGTCGGGCAGGAACGTGGAGATCGCGATCTCGTCCACGCCGGAGAGCACGTCCGCGAAGGTCACGCCATCGGGGAGCTTGGGCGCGAACGTGACGGGGTCGAAGGCGCCGTTGCCGCCCCACCCGGCCGGGACGTCGGTGTCGTTGGGGTTGAACGTGGTGGACAGCGTGATGAACCCATCGTCGGCGCTGTCGGTGTACCAGTCGAAGAGGAGGTAGGCGCTCGCCCAGGGGTACCCCGGGTCGCCGAGATCATTGTTCCGCAGCTCAAGCATGAACGGGCGGGCGATGTTCAGGCCGGAGAACCCGATCTGATCGATCTTCAGATCGAACGAGATGGTGATCTCGTCGGACGTCGTGTAGTTGCCGAGGAAGTCGCTGTTGGTGCTGGTGGCGAACTCGATCCCGAAGTTGTTGAACTGGGTGTGCAGGCCCGCGCTCCCGCCGTTGCCGCCGGTGGGGTCGATGAAGGTGGCCCCCCCGATGCCCTGCGGCCCGTCCCACCCCTCGTTCCCGCTCTCGAAGTCCACGACCGTCGTCTGGGCCGACGCCATCCCGGCGGCGCACGCCAGGGCCATCACATACTGCATCGCTCGCATGGTCTTGCCTTTCTGCTCTCCGCCGCGGCCTGTGTGCCGGCTCGGGCGCTCTCGTGGTGTTCGCCTGGCCCACGCGGGCCTGGCGGTTGCGGGAACACGCCCGCCTCTGTCCAGAGTTGTATCCGGACCCCCCGGATCATTTCAAGGAAGTTTCCACGAAACAACAGAGAAATATGTCACGCCGCGATCAAAACCCGGTATGATCCCCTGAATCCCGGTTTGCGGGGCTTCTGGAGTGCCGGTCCGTGCCGAAGAGTCTTGAAAACAACGCGGCGCCGCCTGTTCCCCTGGAGGTGCGGATCACCGAATCCGGGGAGGCGCTGCTGGCCGGGCTCTCGGGCGTCCTCCGTCAGGTCCCCAGCGCCGACGCGGGCCCCCAGCGCCTCGCCACGGCCCTGGGCGTGGACAAGGTGCTCGCCTCGCGCCTCCTCAAAGCCGTGCGGGGCGGGGACGCGATGAGCGTCCTC
Organism: Phycisphaeraceae bacterium; assembly: GCA_021604785.1. GTDB lineage: Bacteria > Planctomycetota > Phycisphaerae > Phycisphaerales > UBA1924 > BQJQ01. Next base: position 14,834 of record BQJQ01000053.1, on the reverse strand, counting down.
CACCGCGCCCCCGGGCCCGAACCGCTCCGCCGCGTCCTCCGCGCTTGCTCTAAGGCCGGGGTCGAGCCCGACGCGCTCGCCGAGGCCCACGCCGCGGTCGACCTCTTCGAATCGCTCATCCGCTCGGAGGTCGGCGACCGGAGCGGGCTCGAAGCGATCCTCAGCGCCTGGATCCCCGAAGCACGCCGCGATTTCGAGCTCCGGCGCAAGCAGGCAGCCTTCCGCGCGATGAGCCAGCTCAAGGGCATGCACGCCGACGCCTTCGCCGAAGCCGCCATCTTCTGGCCCTCCGACGACGGCGAGCGCGTCGACGTCGTCTGGCTCAAGGCCGTCATCGGGCTCCGCTGCCTGCGCCCCGGCGCGGTCGTCCGGTTCACCTCCCAACGCTCGATCGAGGACGCCGCCGGGCGCCGCCCGCGGACGCTCGAAGGCGAGCCCGTCGAGTCCGTCGCCAACACCGTCGTCCCCGAGTTCTGCTCTTCCCCAACGCCCGAGCTCACGGGCAACGTCGTCGGCGAGATGACGCACTACACCCTCGACCGCGTCTCCCTGGGCCAGTCCGCCGACGTCGTGACGTGCGAGGTCAACCGCGCCGAGATCGCCCGCTACCTCCCCGCCAGCCGCGGGCGGCGCGCGTGGGCCTCGAGCGACACCGCCATCTGCTCGCGCGTCCTCCAGCTCGACGTGCTCGTCCACCCCGACGTCTTCCCGGGCGAGCGCCCCGACCTGCGGATCTACGACTCGGCCATCCGGGGCACCGCCGACCGCAACGACCCCTCGCGCGACATCGACCAGCTCGACCTGCTCGAATCCATCGACGAGCTGGGCGTCGGCATCGACCGCTTCGGATCGAGCCACGTGCCGCGGTACCGCAGCCTGCTCCGCCACACCTGCGAATGCCTCGGGTACGACGGCGACCTGCTCCGCGGGTACCGCGTCAGCTCCGACTACCCCGTCTACGGCTCGCAGTACGCCATGAGCTTCCGCACCACCGAGCCGCCCGCCTGATCGGGGGCGCGCCCGGGCCGAGATATACTGTGGCTTGCAGCATTTTCTGAACGATCTCGTCTTCCTGTTCGCCGTGATCGACCCGATCGGCACGGTGCCCGTTTTTATCGCCGTGACCGCCGGGATGTCGGCGAAGGCGCGCCGCTTGATCGCGATCCGCGCGGCGGCGATCTCGGCCGGGTTGCTCCTTGTCACGATCGTCCTCGGGCAGCTCGTGCTCGAATGGCTTGAGGTTGATTTCGCGGCGATCCGCGTCGCCGGCGGCGTCATCCTGTTCCTGTTCGCACTCGAAATGATCTTCGGCGAGAGCAAGCCCGAGCACGAAGTCGCCGAGGTTCAGAAACACACGAAGGACAACCTCGACGTCGCGGTCTATCCGCTCGGGGTGCTCTCCATCGCCGGCCCGGGTTCCGTGATGGCGGCCATCCTCCGGACGGACAACTCGCAGTTCACGATCGTCCAACAGGCGTTTACCGCCGTCGCGATCGGGATCATCCTGCTGATCACGCTGGGCGCGATGCTGCTCGCGTCAAAGATCCAGAGGGTCATCGGCGACGTGGGCGCGAGCATCATCAGCCGCGTGATGGGGCTGCTGTTCGCCGCGATCGCCGCCGACGGCGTCCTCACGGGCGTCAAGCAGTTCTTCGCCTGACGAACGCGCGGCGAGCGCCCGGGTCAGGCCGGCGGGTGCGCCTCAAGCATCTGCGCCATCGTGCACCACTGAAAGTCCTTGAGCAGCCTCTCGAACCGCCCGTCGCACGCCGCGAGGTGGTTGTAATGCCGGAACGCGTGCGACTTCTTCAGCCCGCTCATCCTCGGCTGGCCCGCGTCGATCTCCCACGGGTGGATGTAAAACACGTACGGCGACCCCGACGCGAGCACCCGTTTCACGCCCCACCTGAACATCGGGTACGGGTACAGGCGGAAGTACCCGCCGCCCGCCCAGGGCACACCCTTCTTGCCGAACTGCACCACCGACACGCACGCCTCGGTGAACCCGGGGCGGATCTCCTGGATCGCCACGCCGGGCTTCAGGCCGGTCAGCTTGCCATACCGATCGTGCGCGACGGTCGGGAACGCGCTCGAGTCGTACGTGAACCCAAGCTCTTGCAGGATGTCGATCGCCCAGTCGGTGATCGAGAAGCTCGGCGCGCGATACCCCTTGATCTGCGCGCCCGTGAGGTCCTCGACCACCCCCTTGCCGCGCTTCATGTCCTCGCGGAACTCGTCGTGCGAGAGGTTATAAATCAAATCGTGCCCGTACCCGTGGCTCGCGATCTCGTGCCCAGCATCCGCGATCCGCGTGATCAACCCCGGGCATTTCTCCGCGACCCACCCGAGGATGAAGCACGTGCACGTCACGCCCGCGCTGTCCATCAGTTCGAGCATCCGGTCCGTGTTCCGCTCGACGCGCAGCTCGCGCTCGTCCCACGTGCCGCGCGCAATCACCGACTTCAGGTTCTCGACCTGGAACCAGTCCTCGACGTCGATCGACATCGCAGCGGAGTTGGGTGCCTGCTCAAACGCCATGGGTGAACCTTAGAGCATCCTGTGCCCGAGTTTCCGCAACTTTTTCACGTCCGCGGGCTTGGGGAAGCTGAAATACTTCTTCTCCGACATATCGATCGGCGTCGCGGTTGCCTCACCCGCACGCAGCCGCCTGAGCACATCAATCATCAGGCGCGCGCCCTGGCGCTTCGTCTCGACGATCAGCCGGTCCAGCGCGTCCCCGCCCTGCGACACAGGCGTGATCGGCACCTCGATCGTCCCCAAGATCCCGCCCGCGTCGAGTTTCTCGACCATCTCGTGCACCGTCACCGTCGCGCACGGCTCCTCGTGCAACAGCTGCCAGAAGTTGGGCATCATCCCGCGATACACGGGCAGCCGCCCCGAGTGGATGTTCACGCACCCCAGCCGCGCGGATTCGAGGATCCCCTTCTTGAAGATCTCCGGAGCCGCGACGGACATGATCACGTCGGGCGTCATCGCGCGCACGCGCTCGATGTACTCCGGGTCGTTGACGCTCGTGCACGCGACTTCCGGCACGCCCGCGCGCCGGGCGAGCGTCATGATCGACCGCCGACTCAGCTTCGCCAGCGCAAACCGCATCCCGACGCGGACAAAATCGACCGGGCCGTAGAACCCCCACATGCGGCGCGCCGTCTTGGTGATCGGCTCATGGAACGCCTCGTCCACCGTGATGCCGATCAGGTCGAACGCGTCCTTGGGGTATTCCTCGAAGAAAACCTCGAAGAACTTGATCACATACAGCGGATCGTCCTCGGTCACAATCAGCACGCGCAGCGTGTCGGTTGGCTCGCTCACCGTGCCCCCTCCTTTGCGTTCGGATCCGCCAGCCGCAGCACCCGCTCGTACTTGGACGCGGACGCTTCGCGGGTGTACTCGCGCTCGAACAACTCGCGTGCCCGCTCGCCCATCGCGGCGGTGCGCGCGCGATCGCGGATCAACCCGCGGAGTTTCTCGGCGAGCCCTTCGGCGTCGCCCAGCTTCGCCCACACGCCGCAGTCGGCCTGCTCGACCTTCTCCCGCAGCTCGGACCAGTCCTCAGCGATCGCGACGATCGCCTTGCCCACCGCCAGCGACGTGTACAGCTTGCTCGGGAAGCTGATCCCCTCGATCCCCTCGGCGATCGTCACCAACGACGCGTCGCACGCGTTGAGCGAGTCGTTGAGCGTCTCGAAAGGCTGGTAGGGCAGCACGGTGGTGTTCGTCAGATTCCGGTCGGCGACCTGCTTGACGACGTCCGCCTTCTTGCCCCCGCCGCCCACGATGACGAGCTTGAACGGCTCATCCTTCAAGAGCTCCGCCGCGCCGAGCACCGTCTCGAAGTCGTAGTACAGCCCCATGTTGCCCGAGTAGAGCAGCACGAACTCGTCGCCGTACGCGTGCCGGCGCGCAAAGTCGGTGTCGTGCTTGGCGATCGGCTCGAACCCGGGAGGGGCCCAGTTCGGGATCGGGTGTACGCGATCGGCGTCGATCGGGTAATTCTCGCAGACCAGCCGCTTGGCGGCGTCGCACAGCACGATCGCCTGCTTGGCGCGCCCGTAGAAGAACCGGTTGATGCGGTGCCAGACCTTCTCGATGAAGCTGCCCTTCTTGAACGTGCCCACCCACGTCGCGAGCTGCGGGTACGAGTCGTAGAGCAGTGTGACGTACGTGTGCTTGCGCACGAGCCCGACCATCGCGCCCACGATCGCGCCGTAAGGCGGCGCGGTGGAGTAGAGGTAGACAGTGTCCCTGCGCGAGCCGAAGAGCATGCGGACGCCGAGCTGCATCAGGAAGACCCCGTCCTTGATCGCGCGCCCTGCGAGCACGTTCTTGGAGACCCGGGGCACCCACACCCGCTTGAACGTCGCGCCCCCCTCGACCTGGACTTTCGGGCAGTCCACCCACGAGTCCTTGTCGCCGTAGCTCGGCTGCGTGGTCAGGACCTCGACCTCGAGCCCGCGCCCGGCGAGCTCGATCGCCAGGTCGTGGATCAGGTGCCCCGTTGAGGCGATATCCGGGTAGCAGTACTGGTTCACGAGCACGACCCGGAGCGGGCGCTCCCCCCCCGCTCGCGGGGTCTCGGGGGGCGTCTGGGTGCTCGGGGGGGTCATGCGGGGTCGTCTCGGCGGGGCTGTGGGTGGGCGGCGATCCTATCGCCGGGCGGCTCGGACGCGCCCCCGGCCTGCCCGCCTGGTTTGCTTGCCCGGGTGCGTTCGATAGGATCGTCCCCTCGCGACCGAGGATTCAGGCGATGGCCCGATCCGGGCGCGCACCGGGGCCCGCATGACCCACGTACCCGACCCCCCCGAGCACAACGCCGCCGACGCGGACGCCGAAGCGATGGTCATGCCCGCAGCCAGGCCCAACGTGGTCTCGCCGCACTCGACCAAGCAGCGGATCGGGCGGGTTCTGTGGAACCTGACGCAGGCCACCCTATTTAGGTGGTCTCCCAGCCCCTTCCACGGATGGCGGGTCATGCTGCTGAAGCTCTTCGGGGCGGATGTCGCGTCCAATGCCCGCCCGTACCCCGGCGCCAAGGTCTGGGCCCCCTGGAACCTCACGCTGGGCGAGTACGCGACGCTGGGCGACGACGTGAACGTCTACTGCGTCGGGCGAATCTCGATCGGCAAGCGGACCACGATCAGCCAGTACACCTACCTCTGCGGCGCGACGCACGACTTCGAGCACCCAAACTTCCCGCTGACACCCTTCGACATCACGATCGGCGAGCACGCGTGGGTGGCGGCGGACGTCTTCGTCGCCCCGGGCGTCACGATCGGCGACGGCACGGTCGTGGGCGCGCGTTCGAGTGTGTTCCGCGACCTCGGGTCGTGGAAGGTGTGCGCCGGGTCGCCGGCCAAGGAGATCCGCGACCGGGTCATGCGGGACGCGGCATCGGGAGCGCAGGCATGATCGAGCAGCCCTGCCCCATCAAGCGCGTGACGCCCGACGACGGGCTGCATTACTGGTTCGGGTACTACGACAAGCGCCCGTGGAACGCCGCGGGCGACAAGCTGCTGGTGCACCGGACGAACTTCGTGGATCGGTTCCCCGAGCCGGCGGACGTCGCCGAGGTCGGGTGGGTGGACCCTACGGCCAAGAAGCCCGCGTTCCACAAGCTGGGCACCACCCGCGCGTGGAACTGGCAGCAGGGCGCCCAGCTCCGCTGGTGGACCGACGTGGACGGGTTCGAGGGCGTGATGTTCTCCGACCGCGACGCCAAGGGGCGCGCGATCACCAAGATCATCGACCTCGAAGGCGACGAGGTGCACCGCGTCCCTTACCCCCTCGTCGCGGTCTCGCCCGACGGGCGCACGGGCTTGGCGATCAGCTTCGGGCGCCTGACGCGCCTCAAGCGCGAGTACGGCCTGCCCGGCGAGGCCGACCCGAACCCGGGCGACCCCTCGCCCAGGGACGACGGCGTGTACTCGGTGGACGTCGGGACGGGCGAGCGGACGCTGCTGATCGACATGTTCAAGCTCGACCGCACGGTCGCGCCGGGCGAGGAGAGCCCCGCGGCGGGCAAGCTGCACCAGCACATCAACCACGTGATGTACAACCCGTCGGGCACGCGATTCTGCTTCATGCACCGCTTTGCGCGCGCGGACGGCATCCAGCACTCGCGCCTGTTCACGATGCCCAGCGCCGGCGGCGAGCCGCGCCTGCTCTTCGAGGGCATGTGCTCGCACTACGACTGGAAGTCGGACAAGCAGATCCTCGCGTGGGCGGGCAAGCGGTCGCTGCTCGGCGGCGGGTCGGGCTCGGGCTCGCCGGTGAAGGCGGTCATGTCGCTCGCGCGGCGCGCGCTCAAGCCGGCGTATTACGCGCTGGGCAAGCCGCGGATCCTGATGAACAAGATCATGAAGGACAGCTACCTGCTGATCCCGGACGCCGAGGACGCGCCGATCCTCGCCTTTGCGCGCGGCGAGCTGACCACCGACGGGCACTGCACCTATAACCGCGGCGGCGCCGAGCCGGCCCGGTGGGTGCTCACCGACGGGTACCCGGACATGAAGATCCGCCAGCCGCTGTTCCTGTGGGACACCAAGGCAGACCAGGGGCACGAGATCGGGCGGTACCCGACGCCCAAGGAGCTCGACGGCGAGATCCGCGTGGACCTGCACCCGCGGTTCAACGCCGACGCGACCAAGGTGTGCATCGACTCGGCGATGTCGGGCAAGCGGGGCGTGTATGTGGTCGATGTGGCGGGCGTGACGGCGGCCCCGGCGCCCGAGCCCAAGCCGACGCCGCAGACCGCGAAGAGTTGATCCCGCCGAGCCCCGCCCCGAGACCGCCATGCCCGTTTCGATCTTCATCCAGACGCTCGACGAGGAGGACAACCTGCCCGGGCTGTTCGATTCGCTTGAGGGGTTCGACGACGTGGTCGTGCTCGACTCGCTGTCCACAGACAAGACGCGGGAGATCGCCGAGGCGCGCGGGGCGCGGTGGTTCGAGCGGGCGTACGACGGGCGCGGCCCGCACCAGAACTGGGCGATGGACAACATCGGGTTCAAGCACCGGTGGGTGTTTTACCTGGACGCGGACGAGCGGATGACCCCGGAGCTGCGCGCGGAGATCGAGAAGATCGCGGATGCGTGGGACGCGGGGGAGATGTCCAAGGACAAAGACTCGCCGGTCGCGTACTGGTGCGGTCGTAAGAACATGTTCCGCGGTCGCTGGCTGAAGCACGCGATGCCGCCCGGGCACATCATGCGGTTCTTTCAGCCCAAGAGCATCCGCTTTGCGCGCCTCGCCAACCCGGTGCCCACGGTGGACGGCGAGACCGGGTACCTGAGCGAGCACTTCATCCACCACAACTTCTCTAAAGGCCTCCACGAGTGGATCTACCGGCACAACCGGTATTCGACCTTCGAGGCGAAGGAGACGATCCGGGCGCTCGCCGAGCAGCCGCTGAAGCTGTCGAACATTTTCAGCGGCGACTCGATGACGCGCCGATTGGAGCTGAAAAACCTGTCGTTCCGCGTGCCGTTCCGTCCGACGCTCAAGTTCTTGTACATGTACCTGTTCAAGCTCGGGTTTCTGGACGGGCGCGCGGGGTTCACGTACTGCCGGCTGCAGAAGATGTACGAGTGGCAGATCGTGATCAAGGTGCAGGAGATGCAGCGCGAAGCGAAGGGCCTGCAGGGGAGCTGACCGCTAGCCCTTGCGCTTCTGCGCTTGTTCGTGGCAGTGCCGGATCGCCGCTTCGAACCCGTCGGCCATGCGTTTCACGGTGAACTTCTGCGTCGCGGTGTCGTGCGCCGCTTGCGCCATCTTCGGGCGGATCGCTTCGTCTGACACGACCTCGCTGATGGTGCGCGCGAGCGCGTCCGCGTCGAGGTGGGGGTAGAGCCTGCCGTTCTCGGTGTCGCGGAGGGCCTCGATCTCGGGGTTCTGGGTCTCGGTGCGGTCGGAGGTGATGACCGGGACGCCGTAGCCCATGGCGTGGAGGATGCTCAGCCCGATGTTCGCCGGGTAGACGAACGCGTGGGACGAGAGGTACCACGGGGCGATCGCGTCCTCGCCCCAGATGGCGCCGGTGAAGACGACGCGGTCCTCGATGCCCAGCGACTTGGCCTGCGCGCGCAGCTCGTCCTCGGCTTCGCCCGAGCCGACGATGATCGTCTTGAGCGTTGGGTTGGTGTCCTTGAGCTTGGCGGCGGCGTCGATGAGCACGTCCGCGCGGTTGTCGCGGAGCAGGCGTGACACGAAGATGACGTTCGGGCCCTCGGCGATGCCGTGGTCGCGTTGGAAAGCGGCGAGCTTGGCCGGGTCTGTGAGCCACGCGTCGCGGGCGGCCTGGATGGGCGTCTGGTCCAACGCGTTGAGCGCGACGAAGGCGCGCTCGTCTTCGAGCCACCCCTCGGCGACGGACCGGTCGCGGATGAGGTTGTTGTAGAAGATCACAGCGTCGGCCTTGGTGGACATCCAGCGCCGGACCCGGGTGCGCCAGCCGCGCTCGTTCTTGGAATACCCGTGCCCCCAGAGGAACGTCCCGACGCCGTTGCGGCGGGCGCGCCGGAGGGCGGGGAAGACGGACAGGAAGTACGGGTTCCAGGGCAGGCAGACGACGTCCGCCGAGCGCCCGTCGGTGGCGCTCAGATGCGGCGGGTACCACAGAATTTTTCGTGTCCCCGGGACAAGGTGCTTGAGCGGCACAAACTCCGCTTCGAACCCCTCGGGCTCGACGTTGCGCACGCCCGCCTGCTCGGCGTAGATCAGCTTGAAGTCAATGCCGTCGCGGCTGGCGAGCTCGCGGAAGACCGCGACGCGGTAGTACGCGAGGGTGGGCTGGCACATGACGAAGCGGATGGTCATGCGCGGTGCTCACTGGTGGGGGTCAGGGCGTCGCCGGGGCAGCCGCGGGGGGCAGGGGGGCGAGCTTGCCGTTGGGGAAGCCCGCGATCATCTCGTCCACGCAGTCGGCCATGTGTGCGCCGATGGCGGCCCAGCTGAACCGCTTGATGTTCTCCACGCCCTTACGGCGCAGGTCCTCGGCCTTGGTTTCGTCGGTGAGCACCTCGTGCATCTGGCGCGCCAGCGCGGAGATGTCGTCCATCGGGACGAGCGAGGCGGCATCGGCGCACACCTCGGGGTGGGCGCAGCAGTCGGAGACGACGACGGGCGCGCCGTAGCGCATCGCCTCGATCGCTGGGATGCCGAAGCTCTCGCAGACGCTCATGAGGCAGAAGGCCTTGGCGTTCTGCAGGCACTCCTCGACGCGCTCCAGCGGGACGCGCCCCTCGATGACGACGCGGTCGCGCACGCCGGCGGCGTCCGCCACGCCCTCGAGATACGCCCGGTAGTCGTCGGGGCAGTTGCCCACGATGCGGTAGACCAGCTCGGCCATGCCGGGCATCGCGACCAGCTCGGGCAGCGCCTTGATCACCAGGTCCTGGCGCTTGTGCGGGTTGACGTTGGAGAGCGAGAGGATCTCCATCGGGCGGCTCGACCAGTCGGGCAGGCCGGCCTCGGCGGAGGCGATCCATTCCTCGGGCACGCCGTTGTAGAACACGACCGACTGCTCGGGCCAGGTGTCCCAGTGCTCGCAGATGAGGTCGCGGAGGTACATGCTCGTCCAGCCGCACATCGCGGCGCCCTTGAGGCTCGCGCGGTTGGCGCGGCGCTTGAGGAAGGTCAGGATCTGCCCGCGGATGCCCGGGGGCCACGCCTCGCGCCGGTAGGGCATCGGGTCCTGGAAGTGGGCGAGCGTGGGGCAGTTGAGCCCGGGCACGAGCTGCGCGTTGAGCTGGACGACCGCGTCGATGCCCGAGGAGTTGACCCACCGGGTCATCGGGCCCCGCTCGTACTTCACCCGGTCGCGGATGGCTTTGGTGTTTTCGGGGGCCCACTCGAGGCGGCAGTTGGAGGGGAGGTCCTCGGCTTCGAGCTCGTGGTGGAGCTTGTGCCCGGTGATGGCGTAGAGGGTGACGGTCCAGCCCGGGCGGGCCTGGGCGATGGTCCGGAAGAGTTCTTTGCCGACGGTGTACCCGCCGCCGGTGCCGATCGAGAGGCCGTTGATCATGACGTGGCGCGAACTCATGGGGCGGGGGTCCTCGGTCATATCGGGCTCGAATCGGGCATCCGGGTGGCTTTTGGGAGCCAGGGGGCGAAGTCTAGGGGCACCCGAGGGGGGTGCCAGATGGCCAATCGTGCCAAGCCGGGCCCGGCTTTGGGCCGATGTTGACCCAGCCCCGAGTGCGTCGGGGCCCGCCCCGCACGAACCGCACGGCGGGGCGGGGCGTTCTATGAATCCGCCCGCCCGACCCGGGGGGCAGATTCGCATATCCACAGGACCACGGATTTCCGAACGAGACGAATGACAACCGCCGCCTTCATCCTGATCGTGCTGGGCCTGTTCATGGGCGCGCTGACGCTCTACCAGGGGTACCGGGGGACGGTGGACATCCTGTCCGTGCGGAACCTGTTCCTGCTGAGCTTCGCGGTCTTCCAGATCACCTCGGCGTTGTTCGCGATCATCACGCAGGAGTGGCACGAGTACCCGCTGACGACGCCGACCAAGACGGTCTGGGTCTTCACGATGAGCTCGGTCGTCTTCATGGCGGTCTTCCTGATCGTGTATCAGTGGGGCCCGATCGCCAAGAGCCTGGCGCGGCGGGTGCCGGGCGAGGACGCGTCGCCGAGCACGGGGAGCCTGCTGATCTTGGCGGGGGTGATCCTGGGCGGCGGCATCGTGTTCAAGACAATGCTGGTGTACGTGCCGGTGTTCGGCCCCCTTTCCGACCTGATCGGCGGCGGGCTGATCGCGCTGGCGGCGGGGCTGGCGACGTGGGCGTGGGCGCCGCGGCTGTTCAACCCGGTCGTCGCGGCGTACGCCGGCGGGATCATTGCCGTGGCGCTGGCGACATCGCTCGTTGGCGTGTACGGGCGCCGCGACCTGCTCGCGGTGGTCGGGTCGTCGGCGTGGGGTCTGTACCACGCGTGGTGGAAGCACGGCGGGTTCGGGTACTCGATGAAGCGCTTCGCCGTCGCGGGCGGGGCGGGGCTGCTGCTGGTCGCGGGGTACACGTCGGTGCGGAACCACCGCCTGACCGAGGCGGGCGTGGGCGAGATCGTCCGGGCGCTGGCGGGGGCGGACTACCGGGCCGGGCTTATGGACCTGGCCCACGGGCAGTACGCGGCCAACATCTCGATGTGGATCATCGACACCCGCCCCGAGGGGTACGACTACGACACGCTGCACTCGCTGCGGTTCGGGAGCACGGCGATCATCCCGCGCACGCACTACCCGCCGGTCCTGGGCGAGAAGCCCGTCGGGCTCGGGCTCATGATCCCGCAGCAGATCCAGCTGCGGGGCAAGACCAAGGGCTTCAACGTCGGGCCCGGCATGATCGGGCATATCTACAACGACAACCCGTGGCTCGCGCTGTGGCTGTACCCCGCGATCTTCGCGCTGGGGATCCGGTTCATCGACGAGGCGGTCCGCTCGCGGTACTACAGCCCGTTCATCATCTTGCCCGTCGGCGCGGGGCTGGGCGAGCTCGCGGGCCTGGCCCGGGGCGAGATCGGGCTCTTCGCGTTCAACGCGACGATGGGAATCCTCTCGGCGTACGGCGCGATGGTTGTCATCCGCTTCGTGCTCTCGCAGTTCGGGTGGCGCCCCGTCTACGACGAGGGCCCGGACTGGTTCGACGAGCACAACCCGTGGGGCGGGGACGAGGGCGAGCACCCCGAGGCGTACGCAGATGAATACGGCGATGCCGACTCCGATTCCGACGCGGACGTGCGCGCGGCATAAGCCCGCGTCATGGTGCCGCCGGCGCGACCTCGACCACCACACCCATGTGATCCGAGCCCGCGGGACCGACGGTGTCCCACGAGACCACGCGCAGATCGTCCGAGCGCCAGGCGTCGTCGAGCGCGATCCGCGCGGGCCAGGGCAGGGCGGCGGGGTAAGTGCCCGCGGGTGACAGCAGCGGCTTGCAGGGCGTGAGCCCGACCGACCGCAGCGTCAGCCCCCGGGCGCCCGCCGGGGTTGAGTTCAGATCCGCGCAGAACAGCACGGGTATGCCTTGTTCGTGCAGTTGGTGTGCCGCGGCGGCGTGCAGGCGCGCCTCGCGGCCGCCCGCGGCCCAGCGTGAGGCGCTGCGCGGCGAGCGCGGCTGGCCCGCCATGAGGGCCACCGGCCCGAACGCCGTGTCGATCTCCACGCCCAGCAGGAACCGGTCTTCGTCGGGCGCGCGCCCGAAGTCGATCTCAGCCGTCGGCAGGCGCGAGAGCACGATGATCGGCGACACGGTCCCCTTCACCCAGTCTCGCGTGTGCAGGTTCGGATACGCGCCCTCGAGCGAGCGGTCCCATCGGATCCATCGGGAGAACTCGATCTCGGGCTCGATCAACACCACGACGTCCGCGTCCGTTTCGCGGATGAGCGTGGCGCAGGCGTCGTGCTCAGCGTTGAGCGCGTGGCTGTTGAACACGAGCACGCGGAGCGTGGGCTCGCCCGGGCTCGCTGGGCCGGCGATGACGAGGTCGCGGCCGATGACCATGCCGGCGACACCGAGCCCGAGCGCGCATGCCGTGATCAGGCCGGCGGCCTTGGCGCGGACCACGGAGCTTGCAAGCAGCACGACGCCCGTCACGATCAGGATCTGGAATGTGAAGACCGCGGCCATGTCGGGCGCCCAGCCGAGCCCGGCGACTGTCCACGCGAGGCACCCGAGCAGGCACGCGACGGACGCCGCGGTCAGCAGGGCGCGCACGAGCCGGCGCCGCGGCGATGGCGGGTCGGGCGCCTTGCTCACGCGTTCTGGGTCAGCCACGCCCACTGGCGCTCGATCCCTTCGCGGATGCTGGTGGTCGGGGCGTACCCGAGTTCTGCTTTGGACCGCGTCTGGTCGGCCCAGGTCCGCTCGACGTCGCCAGCCTGCATGGGCTCGCGGTTCACGATCGGGTCGCGCCCCGCGACGGCCCCCACCGTCTCGATGAGCTGGGCGAGGGTGGTCGGGTGGTCGCCGCCCAGGTTCCAGATGCGGTACCCGAATTCGGGGGTCTTGTCGTACGCCGCCAGGACGCCCGCGACGATGTCGTCGATGTACGTGTAATCGCGGCTGGTGGTGCCGTCGCCGAACATGCGGATGGGCTCGCCCGCGCCGACTTTGCGGAGGAAGAGCCCGATCGCGAGGTCCGGACGCTGGCGCGGGCCGAAGACGGTGAAGAACCGGAGCATGGAAACAGGCGTCTTCGTGAGCGCGTGGTGGGTCTCGCCGATGAGCTCGCAGGCACGCTTGGTGGCGGCGTACGGGGAGATGGGGTGCTCGACGGAGTCTTCTTCGGAGAAGGGAGTTTTGTCGTTGTTGCCGTAGACGGAGGAGGAGGAGGCGCAGACGACGCGGGAGCACCCGTGGCGGGTGGACTCGCTTAGGACGACCTGCGTGCCCAGCACGTTGGCGCGGACGTACCCGGCGGGGTCCTCGATGCTCGGGCGGACGCCGGCTTTGGCGGCGAGGTGGATGACACCCGTGGCGCGCGCGTCGGCGAGCGCCTTGGCGAAGGCGGTCGCGTCGCACAAGTCGGCCTCAACAAATGAGAAGTCGGCCACGGCGGCGTTCGCGCTGGCGCGAACCTCACCTAAATTACGTTCCTTGATCGCGCGGTCATAAAACGGATCGAACGAGTCGTATCCAACAACCGTGGCGCCGCGCGCCATGAGCGCTTCGCACACGTGCGACCCGATGAACCCGGCGGCGCCGGTGACGACTACGCGTTGAGAATCCATGAACCCCTGCCCTCGTGGTTCCGCGTGCGGGCGCCCGGGGTGGGCGCCGTCCGTCAGGCGTACGCCGCCCGATCGGGTCGCGGCGGGGCCCGCGCAGAAAAAAAGCAGGGCGCCATTGGTAAACAGCGCCCCGCTGGAGGAGAGAGAGATCAGTTGTACATTACGACAACATCGGCCTTTACGAGCCGTTAGCCGCCACACTTCGGTTAAGAATTGCCCTGTTTGACGCAATTCTGGCCGAGCGAAACACCAAAAACACCCGGTTTTGGGGATAGAAAACGCCGACCCGGCGCCTCTTGCTGAGACGGGCGGGCCGGCGTGGGCTGGTGTTGAGATGGTGCGATCGGGGGCTCGGCGCTCACCCGTCGGTCGGGCGCGGGACATCGACCGAGTCGATCCCGGGGGCCGGGCGGGGCTCGGCGCGGCGGCGCTGCTCGCGCCCGGTGCGCTGCTCTTGCCCACGTTCGGCGTCGCGCATGCGGCGCTCGAGGCGCTCGCCGACGAGCTCGCGCTGCTCGGGCGTAAGAACGTCCATCACCTGCGCGAGCGCGACCTTGGGCTCGGGCCCCTTGCTCATGAGCTCGCGCCACTGCTTGAGCGCCTCGGCCTGCTCGGGGGTGGGCTTGGGGCGGTCGGCGCGGTCCGGACGCGGGGCGCGGTCGCTTTGCTGGCGCGCCCGCGGGCGGTCCTCGGGCGCGGGGCGATCGCCTTCGGGACGGTCGTCGCGCTGGGGGCGATCGGCGCGCTGAGGGCGTTCGCGTGCGGGCGCGTCGGCGTCATCGCCCTGCTGGGCGGAGCGGGTGCGCTGGGCGCGGGCACGGGGGCGGTCTTCGCCATCGCGTGCGTCCTGCCCTCGGCGGTCGGTGCGCTCGGGGGCGAGCTCGCCGAGCACCGCGCGGAGCTCGTCGAACTCGGCCTGGTGGGAGCGCATGAACGCCTGGCGGTCCTGCTGATAGGCGCGGGCGATGCCCATGAGCTCCTGGGTCTGTTCGCGGGTGATGCGCGCGGATTCGGGGACGTCCGGGCCGCGGAGTTGGCGGGCCTCGCGGAGGACGGCCATGAGCTGGATGCCGCTCGC
>BQJQ01000052.1 GCA_021604785.1 Phycisphaeraceae bacterium | reverse complement strand
CGTGACGGCGTGCGTGTCGCCCGGCGACGGGGTGTACGCCGCCATCGCGCGGGTGCCCGGCGGTCGGGCGTACGCCGCGGCGGTGAACATCGGCGAACGCCCGACCTTCGAGGGGCTAGCCCACCGGATCGAGGCGCACCTGCTCGACGTGGACCCGGACGCGCGCACGGGCGCGGACGCCCCGGCGTGGGCGCCCATCCCCGGGCTGCCCGAGTACGGGTGGGACTGCACGCTCGAATTGGTCGGGTGGGTGCGCGACCAGGTGCGGTTCGGGTCGCCGGATGAGTTGGTCTCGCAGATCGTGCGCGACTGCGAGCGGGTGCGCGCGATCGTGGGCCCCGTGGGCCCGGCGCGCGACGGGCACATGAGCGCCGCGGGCGCGCCGGTCTGGGGGTAAACATGTCGGACTGGACAACCAACACAAGCGCATCGGACATCGCGGCGTGGCTGAAGGATCAGCGGGCGGTCGTGCTGCTCACGCACACCAAGCCCGACGGCGACGCGCTGGGGTCCACGCTCGCTCTTGCGAGAGCGATCAACCGGGTGAGCGAGTCGTCGGGTGCTGCTTCGGTCGCCGAGTGCTGGTACGCCGGGCCGATGCCGCCCTGGGCGCCGGCGTTGATGGGCGAGACGAAGTGCCGCGTGATCGAGCCGGGCCAGCCCGTGCCCGGCGCGCTCGACCCCTCTGCGGTGGTCGTGTGCGATACCGGCGCGTGGGGGCAGATCGAGGCGTTCACCGAGTGGGTCCGCCCGCGTGCCGGGGACACCGCGATCATCGACCACCACCTGAGCGGGAACGCCGAGATCGGCGCGCGCCGCCTGCTGGACACGAAGGCCGCGGCGGTCTGCCAGCCCGTCGCCGAAGTCTGCCTGGCGTTGCTCGGGCTGTCGTCGCCGACCGAACTGCCGATCGAGATCGCCGAGCCGCTCTACACCGGGCTCGCGACGGACACCGGGTGGTACCGCCACTCGAACGTGGACCGGCGCGTGATGCACCTCGCCGGCGACCTGCTCGAAGCGGGCGTGAACCACGGCAGGATCTTCGAACGCATCGAGGAGCAGGACCGCACCAGCCGCCTGCGGCTGATGGCGCGGGCGCTCGCGTCGCTCGAGATCGTCAAGGACAAACGCCTGGCACTCATGTCGCTCACCAAGGCGGACTTCGACGAAACCGGGGCGGCCCCGGGCGACTCGGGCGGGTTCGTTGATGTCGCGCGCTCGGTGCGGGACATCCGCATGACGGCGGTGCTGACCGAAGCCGAGAACAATTCGCCCGAGGGACCGGTGACGAAGATCTCGATGCGGTCCAAGAGCGAGCCGTTCGATGGCGAAGAGCCGGTGGACGTCGCGGCGTTGCTGCGGACGCTCGGCGGGGGCGGGCACGCGCGGGCGGCGGGCGCGCGTCTGCGGATGCCGATCGCCGAGGCGAAGGCCAAGCTGATCGAGGCGCTCGGGTGAGCGAGGGCAGCCGGCGCAACCCGAAGAACCCCGGCGGGTCGTCGCGCGACATGCGCGCCAAGATCGACCGGGCACTCAAGGGCGACGCGGGTGCTGCCCCCCGCGGACCCGCGAAACCACCCCGCGCCGCGCGCCCGAAGATGGGCCTCATGACCACCACGCTCTGGGAGTACCCGAGCCAGCACTACGACGACTCGCTCGGCCGCTCCGAGCAGGGGTCCAAGGACTACATCGGCGCGACGCCCAGCTGGGTGATCTGGCAGCTGCTCACGCGGTACACCCGCGAGGGCGACCGGGTGCTCGACCCGATGTGCGGCTCGGGGACGACGATGGACGTCTGCCGCGACCTCAAGCGGCGTGGGCGTGGGTTCGACCTCAACCCGACGCGGGACGACATCGAGCGCGCCGACGCCCGCGACCTGCCTGTCGACTCGGACGCTGCGGACTTCGTCTTCGTGGACCCGCCCTACTCCACGCACATCGACTACTCCGACGACCCGGACTGCATCGGCAAGCTCGACGCGGGCAAGGCGGGCGAGCACGGCTCGATGGGCGGGGCGTACTACGTCGCGATGGAGGAGGTCATCGCCGAGATGCACCGCGTCCTCCGCCCCGGCGGGCACGCGGCGATCTACGTCTCCGACTCGTTCCGCAAGGGCAAGTCCAAGAGCAAGGGCTCGGGGCGCGGGCGCACACGCTCCGACGACGTCTTCATGCCCATCGGGTTCGAGCTGTTCTCGATCCTGCGCGACTACCTCGAGCCGGTGGACCTGGTCTGCGTCGTGCGCCACAACCAGAAGCTCGCCCGCGGCAACTGGCACAAAGCAGCCGAAGAAGAGAACTTCTTCCTGCGGGGCTTCAACCACCTGATGATCGCGCGCAAGCCCGGGTGATTGTCACCCGTCGGTGAAGCTCGGCTCGGCGAGGTCCGCCCATGGGCCCAGATGGGCGGCGTAGTTCGTGTGCCGACCAGCCGAGGTCGTGTAGACGCCCTTGCCGATCTGGTCGGCGCGGAGGGTCGCGGTGTCGCGCTTGGCGCCGCCCACGTCCAGGCACGCCGGGTCCCACCCGAGCCCGAGGGCATCGACTAGCGCCCGCGCGTGCGTCTCGTGGTCTGCGACCATCTCCTCGTACTTCACCTCGTGCAGTGACGGCGCCCGGTCGAGCTTGGCGAACGTTGTGCCCCAGTGACGGATGAGCCGGGCGTACCCCTCGTAGTACGCCGCCAGCCAGTCCGGGCGCTGGGTGAAAGGCGACTCGAACCGGAAGTTCCGAAAGTAGCAGCTCAGACAAACGTCACGCGGGTCACGTCGGCAATGGACGATGCGGCCGTTGGGATACATCGCCGCGAACAGGCCCAGCGCGGGGACGTTCATCGGCATCTTGTTGGTCACACGGGCGGCGCCCATGCCGATGCGGTCCATCACGCCCGAGTAGTGGGCCGTCGCCTCGCCGATGTGCTCGGGCGCGACGCGCTGGGCGTAGATGTCCGGCGAGCCCCCGATCCGGGCCGTGATGAGCTGGAAGACCTCGCCCAGCGCCGTCATCTCGCCGCCCATGTGGACGCTCCCGTGGCGCCCGAGGGTCAGCTCGACGAGCGTCGTTCCCGAACGCGGCATGCCCACGACGAGCACCGCCCGGTCATCCTCGCTCGCGCCCTCCTGGAGGCGCGCGATCAGCTCGGGCGACCAGACGTCGCACATCGCGTCGATCGACCTCAGCCACATGTCCGGGTCGAATTGCTCGCCCTTGAGGTGGTTCGCGCGGTCGTACGCCTGCCACGCCTCCTCGTACTGGCCCGTCGCGTCGAGCACGTCGCCCAGCGCGAACATGACGCGGGCGTGGTCGCGCGACTCGAGCCCGTGCCCGGCTTCGTGGCGGCGGAGGCGGGCGAGCGCCTCTTCCTCGCGCCCCGAACGCAGGGCCAGGATCGCGAACATCTCGTCCACGTTCGGGTCCGCCGTGCCCAGGCGGTCGGACTCCTCGATCACGCGCCACGCCTCGTCGTCACGCCGGGCCCGGACGAGGCAGTCGATCAGCAGCGAGATCGCGCCCGTGTTGTCCGGGTCGATCTTGCGGACCCGTTTGCACGCTTCGACGGCTTCGGTGACTCGCTCGATCGTGCGCAAAGACAACGCCATGTACATCGGGACCATCGGGTCCTTCCGGTCGATCGACTCGGCCTGACGGAACGCGTCGATCGCCTGCGCGTGGTGGTGTAGGCGGGCGTAGGCGGTCCCGAGCCCTTTGAGCGCGGTGCCGCGGACGGTCTGATCGCTTGAAAGCTCGGCGGCGTGGGCGAGGTCCGGGATCGCGCCTCGGTTGTTGCCCGCGTTGAGCGCGTTGATGCCGCGGTTGCAATACGCGACGGCCTGGCGAGGGTCTGGGGGCATCTTGGCCATGGGGTCTCCGTGCGGCGGTCTGGGCGGGGTGGATCCTACCGCCCCGCCGGGCCCGCGCCCGCGTCGAGGTCGGCCTGGTACCGCCCGATCGTGTCGCCGAGCTCGGAGATCAGCGCGCCGATGTGCCGTTCGTACCGGGTGTGACGCCCGCGCGACGTGCTATAGACGCCCTTGCCGACCTGATCGGCCCGCAGGGTCGGGGCGTCGGCGGGCAGGTCCGGCGCGGGCGAGCCCGTTCTGCCGCCCAGCCCGACGAACAACTGGAGCCTGGCCGCCCACGCGTCGGGCTCGGTCACCACCCGCTCGTAGAAAACCTCGAGCATCGGCGGGCGGTCCAGCTCGGCGTACACGGTGCGCCAGTGGTCCATGATGCGGACGTACTGGCGTGTGAAGGCGCCGAGCCACTCGAGGCGCGTCGTCCACGGGTGGTCGTGCATGAAGTGGCGGGAGAAACAGCTCATCGCGACGTCGCGCGGGTCCCGCCGGCAGTGGATGACGTGGGCGTTCGGGAAGACCGCCGCGACGAGCCCGAGCTGCATCAGGTTCATCGGCATCTTGTCGGTGATGCGAGGCGCGTCAGCATCGATCTCAGCCAGGGCCCCGAGGTACGACGCCGCGACCTGCTCGAGATGCTCGGGCCCGAGTGTGTCCATGCGTTCGTGGATTTCGGCGCCGAGCGAGCCGCGGAGGTCCAGCGAAGCGTGGCGGAGCTGGCGGAGCTCGCCGCCGCGGGCGGCGTCCGGGTGGCGGGCGACGAGCTGCTCGGTCAGCGTCGTGCCCGAGCGGGGCACACCGACGATGAAAACCGGGCGGGCCGAGTCGCTCCCCCACCGCTGCAAACCGCGAATGCGCTCGACGGACCACGCCGCGATCAGCTCGTCGATCCGCTTCCCAGACGCGTCGGGGTCGAACGACCCGCCGGCGGCCTCGTTGCTGCGGGTGTACGCGTCGAACGCCTCGTCATAGCGCCCCTCGGCGTCGAGTAGATCGCCCAGCGCGGCGAACACGCCCGGGCGCAATTCCGCGTCGATCGAGCCCCCGGCGATCTCCGCGTTCAGGCGCTCGATCGAAACCGCCCGCAATTCCGTGTCCGCCATCGCGAGCATCGCGCGCGCAAGCTCGATCCGCGTGTCCGTCAGCCCGTCTCGGTCGGCACGCTCGATCAGCGCCCGCGCGTCGTCGGCGCGCCCCTGGCGGAGCCGAACCTCCGACAACGCCGAGATCGCCTGCGACCGGATCCCGGGCGGCGCGTCGAACAGCTTCTCGTATTCGGGGCCGGCTTCGTCGTGCCGCCCGGACAGCCGCAGCGCGTGCCCGCGGATCAGCGTCAGCTCGGGATCGGCGCCCGTGCGTTCGATCGCGTCATCGATCACGCCGATCGCGTCGTCGCGCCGGGTCGAGTAGACGAGCGACGCGCTGAGCATCCGCATCACCTGCGCAAAGCGCGGGTGACGCTCGTACCGATCCGCGAACTCCTGGAGCAGGGGCACGGCGCGGTCGTAGTTTCCGGCGCGGTAGGCCTCGCCCCCCAGATCGAGGAGCACCTGCGGTGGGCGCGGCTGCTTTGCCATCCCAGCCCCGGCGCTCAGAACGCGTCATCCGAGGCGTCGTCCTCGGTGATCGCGGGGCGGATCTTCTCGAGCATCGCGAGCAGACGCGAGCGCTCGTCCGTGTCCATCCGCTCGGCGAGCTTCATGAGCGACTCGGGCGTAATCGTTTTGCGGACGCTCGTGCCGTCGGGCAGACGCCGCACGGCCGCGCCCGGCTCGGCGCTCAGAAACCCGGGGTTCTGCTCGAGCAGGCTCGCCATCTTGCGCAGCATCGCGGCGGCGGTCGTCGGGGCGACGCCGTGCGCCACGCGGGCGCGGACAGGGACCAGCGACGGGTCGGGCGGCGACCGGCGGAGGATCGTGCCCGTCACCACGTGCCCGTCGTCGTCGCCCACGTGCATGCCCGGGCGGTCGAGCGTCTCGGCGTTGTGGGCGGCGAGGTAGATCGCCGTCTGGCGCTCGTCGGTCGCGTCGATCTCGATGTCGGTCGGCTGATTCATGCGTGTGGGATCGTACCCGATGGGTCGCCGTCGCGGAACGCGCGCGCGATCCACCCGCCTCCGAGCACGAGATCGGGGTTCTGGTCGTCGTAGATCACCACCGCCTGCCCCGGCGCGACGGCCCGGACCGGCTCGTCGAACCGGACTTCGAACCCGCCGGGGCGGCCCGAAGGCGTCGGTCCGGATGGCGCCGACTCGGCGCCCAGCACGCGGTACTCGGCGGGGACGGCGACGCCGTTGTACCGGCACCGCGCGCGGCACCGGTGCCACGATTCGGTTGGGGCCGGGTCGGTCGGGGTCAGCCAGTTCGGCTCGCCCGCGACGCACCCGCCCACCAGCAACTCGTCGGCGGTGCCCACGCGGACCTCGTTCGCCGCGGGGCGCGTCTCGATGACGTAGATCGGGTGCCCGAGCGCGACGCCCACGCCGCGGCGCTGCCCGACGGTGAACTTGTGGTGCCCGTCGTGCTGCCCGACCTCGGCGCCGTCGGCGTCTCGGATGACGCCCTTGCCGCGCGCGCCGGCGCCGAGCTCGGGGCGCCGACGCTCGACGAGCCCGGCGTAGTCGTCGTCGGGGACGAAGCAGATCTCCTGGCTGTCGGGCTTGTCGAAGACGGGCAGATTGAGCGCCCGCGCGAGGTCGCGGACAACGGACTTCTCGAGTTCGCCCACGGGCAGGAGCATTTCGTCCAATTGCGCGCGCCCGACGCCGAAGAGGACGTAGGACTGGTCCTTGGTGTGATCGACGCCGCGGAGCAACCGGGGCCCGGACGCCCCGGCTCGCGCAATTCGGGCGTAGTGACCCGACGCGACGTACCGCGCGCCGAGCTGCTTCGCTTGCTCGTGCAGGCGCCCGAACTTGAGCCAGTCGTTGCAGCGGACGCACGGGTTGGGCGTGCGGCCGTTGGCGTACTCGTCCACGAAATAATCGATGACACGGCCGAAGTCGTCGCGGAAATTGAGGGCGTGGAACTCGATGCCCAGGGTCGCCGCGACGGTGCGCGCGTCGGCGGCGTCTCCGACCGAGCAACACCCCCGGTGGTGCAGTCGGACCGAGCCGGTCTCGCACGTTTCGTCCACGTCCTCGCCGACGGTGCCCAGGCGCATGAAGCACCCGACGCAGTCGAACCCGGCGCGGACCAGCAGCGCCGCCGCAACGGAAGAGTCCACGCCGCCCGACATCGCGACGAGCACCTTGCCCCTCTCGATGCCCGCGAATAGGCGCTCGGCGAGCGCATCGATCTCGCCCTCCGAGATCGGTGCAGACACGTCGAGATGAGGTTCGGGCCAGGTCACGGCGAACGGTACGGGCACCGGCCCGCCCGGGCGCAGATCAGCGGTCGTCGGGCTCGAGCGGGATGTCGAGAGCCTCGTCCGGCGGCGGGGTCGGTGCCGGATTGCCCCGCTTCACACCCCCGATCGGACGGTTGCCCGGCTGGCCCGGGTCGCCGATGCCTTTGGTGAAGCGGATCTGTTGGTGCTCGGCGGGCTCGTCGTCCGAGCCGGCAAGCGGGAGCGGGGCCTCATCTTCCGGGCGGCGCTTGGGGAGTTCTCGGATTGGAAGCGGGGTGGAGTCCGCGTAGGACAAGCCGCATTCCGGGCAGCGCCCGCCAAAGGGCATGCCTTCGAGGTCATGCCGGCACTTGCGGCAGCGCATGTCGTGCACCACTGTCGGCTCGGCCATCCGCTTGGCCGTTTTCTCGCGCACGCGGGCGGCGGATCCCTCGGCGAATTTCTGGTTGCTGATCGCCCAGTGGACGGCGTTGGCGAGTTGCATCACCGAGAGCAGGAAGATGATGACCGAGACGAGCCACGCGATGCCGATCCAGACCGCGAAGAACCGGAGCACGGGGACCGCGAGGCAGAAGGCGGTCAGCACCCCGCCCACCGCCATGAACCACGCGGTCGATCGCAGGCGACTCGCGGCGGCGTCGTGCGACGCCCAATCGGCGACGGCGGACAGGTAGGCGCTCAGCGGGACGTACCCCGCGGCCCACGCGACGAGCGAGAGGCCGGCGAGGATGAAGAGCAGGTTCGCGACGATCGAGGGCCCGTTGGCGGCGCTCGCGACGAGCATCGCGAGCACGAGCAGCCCGGTGCCCACGATGCCGGGGATCTGCATGAACCGCGTCACGGTTCGCAGGCGCCGAGAGTCGAGGATCGCGTCGCGGGTGGTCTTGTCACCGAACGGGCGCGCCGTGAGGGCGATCCACGCGCCCAGCGCCCACAGCCCGGTGCCCAGCACGGGCACCCAGAGGATGAAGACCGAGACGACCATAATGAGCAGGCCCGAGCGGAGCGTCCGCAGGTAGGCCGGGGACGCGTAGACGATGTTGTCAACGAGGCGCCCGGACGCCTTGCCCCCGATGAGGCGGCCGCACTCGGGGCATCGCCCGCCGCGGGGGAGGCCCTTGAGGTTGTAGCCGCACCCCGGGCACTCGCGGTCGGTCTCGACGCGGGCGTCGTCGAGCGGGTGCTGGGTTGGATGGGGGGCGTCCACCGCGCGAGTGTACGGACGGGGCGGGCGATCGGTTGTGCGGTTTTGGGGGTTCGAGGGGGGCGCGGTCAGACGTGCAGAGCGCCCGCGGCGACCACGGCGGAGCGGAACATCGCGAGCCCGGGCGTATCGCCCTCGCGGGCGCCCAGACGCGTCCAGTACGGGTGGTGCGTCCAAGCGAGGTAGCGGTCCGGGTGGGGCATGAGCCCGAAGACGCGGCCCGACGCGTCGCAGACGCCGGCGATGTCGCCCGCGGAGCCGTTGACGGGCTCGGTGTATCGCAGGGCGATGTGCCCGGCGCGTGCGAGGGGTTCGAAGTCATCGGTCACCACGCGGCCCTCGCCGTTGGCGACGGGGAGGAGCATGTCGTCGGCGGGGGCGTAGGGGTCGAGGTCCGCCGTCCAGATGCACGGGGAAGCCGGATCCGGCGCGACGCCGACCCACCGGTCGATGAACCGGGCCGAGTCGTTGAGGGCGAGTCCGATGGTGGGCGTCGGGGGCTCGTCGGGCCAGTCGCTGGCGGCGGCGGGCCCGGGGAGGAGCCCGGCCTGGACCATGACCTGAAAGCCGTTGCAGACGCCGATCATGGGGACGCCGCGGTCGAGCGCGCGCCGGAGGGCGTGCCAGAGATAGCGGCGGACACGTGCGGCGAAGATGCGGCCCGAGGCTATGTCGTCGCCGTAGCTGAACCCGCCGGGGAAGCCGATGAGGTCGTACGCGTCGAGGTGCTCGGGGCGGGCGCAGAGGCGGTCGAGGTGGACGAGGTCCACGCGAGCGCCGGCGAGCTCGAAGGCGCGGCACATCTCACCGTCGCAGTTTGTCCCGGCTGATCGGACGACCAGCGCTCGTGCGGGGCCGCTCATGGGTGCAGCATACCCGGGCAGAGGCGCGGGCGGTATCGCCTATTTGGGGCAATCGGCGCCGAAAGAAACGGGCTCGCGGGGCGTGAAGGTCGGTGCATGGTCGTGAGTATCATCCGCCGGCCCGGCGTGGGCCGCATCGAGACGTCCGAGGCCGGCGGCCGAACCAGGGGGATCCCCATGCCGAGCATCCACGCTTTTCGAGCGCTCCAATACCGCGGCGGGTCGGGCGACCTGAGCGCGGTGATCGCGCCGCCGTACGACGTGCTCGACGGGGACGACCGGGCAGAGCTGCTGGCACGCGACGCGGGCAACATCGTCGCGGTGGACCTGCCGCACGTGCCGGCGAAGGAGCTGGGCCCGCCCGCGGCGTATCAGGGCGCGGCCGAGACGCTCGCGGGGCTCATCGAGGCGGGAACGATCTCGCAGCGCGGCACGCCGGCAATCTTCGCCTACCGCCAGCGGTACGACATGCACGGCAAGGCGTCCGAGCGGTGCGGGATGATCTGCACGCTCGACGCGGTGCCCTTCGGCCCGCGCGAGGGGGGCGGGATCCTGGCGCACGAGCAGACCTTCGGCGGGCCCAAGGAGGACCGTCTGGCGCTGATGCGCGCGACTAAGACGCAGACGAGCCCGATCTTCGGGCTCCACCAGGACGAACAGGGACGGGCGACCGCGCTGGTGCGCACCGTGATGGACGAGCGGGCCGCGGACGCGACGGCCGAGACCGCCGACGGCGTGGTCCACGAGCTCTGGACGATCGACGACGACACGACGATCAACGCGTACGCCGACGCGTTGGCGGGCGAGGACATCTTCATTGCTGACGGGCACCATCGGTACACCACGGCTCTGAACTACCTCGAAGAACTCGGGGGCGCGGGCTCGCTGCCGGCGGACCACCCGGCCCGGCGGACGATGTTCGTGCTTGTGGGGATGTCCGACCCGGGGCTGGCGATCGGGCCGACGCACCGGGTGCTCGGGGGGATGAAGGACTACTCGTTCGAGAAGTTCCAGGAGGTTGGCGCGGGGCACCTGAACTTCGAAGCGGTGGACAATGACCCGAAGAAGTTCGAGCAGCAGATCGCGTCGATCGCCGAGCGCGAGCACCGGAACGTGTTCGGGATCTACGACTTCGACACGGGGCTGTGCTCGGTCGCGTGGCCGGCGGACGACGACCCGCTGGGCGATGACTTTGCGAACAAGCCCGAGGCGTGGCGGCACCTCGACGTCGCGATCGTGCAGCACCTGATCGTCGAGCAGATCTGCCAGCCCGAGCTCAACGGGGGCGAGCCGGTGAAGTGGGCCTTCCCGCACACGATCGACGAGGTGCTCGAACTGGGCAAGGGCAAGGAGACGGGCAGCTCGATCTCGGGCGGCGGGCGCCCGCAGCTGGCGCTGATCGTGCGCCCGACGCCGCTCGAAGCGGTGCGGGAGATCTCGCGTGCGGGCGAATTGATGCCGCAGAAGTCGACGTTCTTTTTTCCGAAGCTCGCGACGGGGCTGTGTCTGAACCCGCTGGCCTGAGCCTGCGGGGAGCACAACCGAGTCAGCCGCCCGCGGCGGCCGGCGCTTCGAGCGTGCCTTCGAGCCACGCGAGGTACTGGCGGGCGCCGAGCACGCCGGTGGTCCGGTCGGCGATCTCGCCGTCGCGGATGAGGTACGTCGTGGGGATCGAGCTGGCGCCGAGCATGCGTGCCTCGTCGGGGTAGGCATCGACATCGACGTAGACCGCGATCATGCGCTCGTTGATGAGCGTCGCGACGCGTTCGTCGGAGAGGGCGCCGCGTTTGAGCGCCTGGCACGGCCCGCACCAGTCCGCCGTCGCCAGCGCGAGCACGGGCTTGCCCTCGGCGGCGCTTCGGGCGATGGCGTCATCGAGGCGGACGTCGCCCGCGAAGACCACCGGCTTGGGCGCGTGCCCGGTCGCTGCGGACATGTTCATCGCCCGCCACCCGGCGAAGATCACGAGCCCCACGACGATCGCGATCCAGATCAAGCCTTCGTTCTTTTTCACGGTGCCTCCCGGTCGTGCCACGGGGGGAACCCCGGGCGGGTGGTGCGGTATTCCGCCGCCGGCGGTGGCCGGGCGGCCTGCGCGGATCGGGCGGGCTGGGGCCCGCTCAGATCGGGCTCTCGTGCTCCGGGTCGAGCTGTTCGATCATCCGTTCGACGTACCGCCAGGAGTTGAGGCGCTCGCGGATCGGGGCGAGTGCGTCGGGGCTCTCAGCGAACAAAGCCGCGACGTCGGCGATTGCTTCTTCACGCTGGGCGTCCGCCCACGCCTGCCACTTGGCGAGCCCCTCGGGCGCCGAGCACTCCTCCTCGGCTTCTTGGCGGACGTCCATCATCTCCATCAGGAACGCCCGGGGGAGCGAGCGGTCCTCGCTCGGGCTGGGCCCGCCGAGGGCGGCGAGCAGGGCGTTGGCACGGCGTTCCGGGTCGGCGAGGGTGGCGCGGGCGTCGTTGAGGGCCGCCGAGGCGCGGGCGGCGTCGGCGGCTTTGTCCGGGTCCGCCAAATCCGGGTGGAGCGCGGCGGCACGGGCCCGGTACGCCAGGTCGATCGACGCGGGGTCGAGGTCGAACCGGCGCTCGAGCCCGAGGATCTCGAACACGTCGGCATGATCTGCGGGTGAATCGGGTCTGCCCATGGCGCACTCTACGCGCGGGCGTTGACTGGGCCCGCCCGCCCGCAGAGGATGAGAGCATGGCAGGGGGCGCTCAAAACCCGCATATCGGGATTGTCTCGGTGAGCTCCGAGGGCGGGGCGCTGTGCTATCGCCAGATCCTGCGCGAGGCGTCGAACCGCCTGGACCCGCACGACCACCCGATCGTGTCGGTGCACAACGTGCCGCTGGCGTGGTACGTGGACGCGGTGCGCCGGGACGACTGGCGGGAGGTCGGGCGGCTGCTGCGTGAGTCGTGCGACAAGCTTGCAGGCGTTGGCGCCCAGGTCATCGTCGCGCCGGACAACGCGACCCAGCACGGGGTGCACTTGGCTGAGGTCGGCTCGCCCGTGCCCTGGCTGAACATGACCGAGCTGGTCGCCGAGGCGATCTCGGCGGACGGGCACAACAAGGTCGGGCTCATCGGCACGCGGACCGTCACGGGCGGGGCGGTCTACCAGACGCACCTCGGGCTCAAGGGCGTCAAGGCGGTCGCGCCGAGCGACGAGGACGCCGAGGCGATGGACGCGATCATCTTCGGCGAGTTGGTGTACGGGTGGATCACGCCGGCCACGCGCGCCCGGATGCTCGGGATCGTCAAGGCGTACCAAGGGCGCGGGTGCGACGGGGTGATCCTCGGGTGCTCGGAGGCGCCGCTGGTGATCACGGAAGAAGACAGCCCGCTGCCGGTGTACGACGCGACGGTGATCGTCGCGCGGGCGGCGATCGACTGGGCCATCGGCTCGGGCGGGCAGCAGCCCGAGGTCGCCTGAGGCTACCCTATTCGTCGGCATCCACAGGCAGGCCGGCGCTTTCCCACGCACTCAACCCCTCGCCGAGCAGCTTGACCTTCTTCTTGCTGTACCCCGCGGTCATCAGGCGCTTGGCCATCGCCTTTGCGCCGGCCGAGCCCGGGTGGTCGCCGTAGACGACGAGGGTCTCGTACCGGTTGATCGAGGGGTCTGTGCCGCGGTCCTGGTCGGCGGCGGAGAGGACGAGGTTGCGGGCGCCGGGGATGTGGCCCTTGGCGTACGACGCGGGCGAGCGGGGATCAACGAAAAGAGCGACCGTCGGCTCGGTCACCGACCTCGCGTGGAGCTTGGCGGCGTCGGCGAGGGGGATGGTCCGGATGTCCCGGTCGCTCACCTCGCGCGAGCACCCTACACCGAACAAACCCGAGACAACAATGGCGATTGCTGCCGCCGCCCTGATGTGTGCCCCGTGTCCGGCCCGATCGCGTCCGTGCAACTTGATGATCATGGGGAGAGAATACCCATTCGAGAGCCGGGGTTGTTCCCGGTGCTCGATCTGGCGCCCGAATCGGGCGGGAGGACGCATGAGCAGGCGGTTCGGATGTGGGACAGGGTGGGCTCGCGGTGCCGTCGCGTTGGCGGCGGTTGGCGCGCCCGCGTGGGCGGCCCACGCACAGCTGGACGGTTTCACGACGGAAGAAGCCGAACGGGCGCCCGTCTCGGCGCGGTTTGTGTCGGAACGCTCGGCGCTGGTCGCCGGGCGGATCAACATCCTCGGTGTGATCTTCGACATGGAACCCGAGTGGCACATCTACTGGCCCGGGCAGAACGACACGGGCATGCCGACGGTGATTTCTTTGGGCCTGCCCGAGGGGTTCGAGGCGAAGGACACGGTCTTCCCCGCGCCGCACCGGTACGTCTCGCCGGGCGACCTGCTCGATCATGTGTACGAGGGGCCGACGCTGGTGATCGTGCCGGTGTTCGTCCCGACGAGCGTCACGAATGGTGACGTCGTGACGATCACAGCGGACGCCGAGTGGCTGATGTGCCGCGAGGCGTGCATCCCGGGGTTCGCCGAGGGGCTTGAGATCACGCTGCCCGTGGTCAATTCGCCCGGGGCGACCAGCCGCACGGAAGAATGGGACCAGTTCCGCGAGACGCGCAAACGCACGGCCCGCCCGGTCGGGTCCGCCCTGGGCACGATCGAGACGAGCGTGGACCGGTCTGGGAACGGCGCGACGGTCACGATCTCAGCAGAACGGGCGCGCAAGCTCGCGTTCTACCCGGACGCCGGGTCCGTCGAGGTCCGCGAGCTGCTCGCGGCGGGCGAGGCCGAGGGCGACCGCCTGAGCCTGGCGCTGGGTACCATCACAGAAGAACGGGGCACGCTGAGCGGCGTGCTCGAGGTCTGGGGCCCGGGCGACGAGCCGCCGTCGCGGGTGTACCGGATCAAGCTGCCGCTGAGCGAGGCGGCTGAGAAAGAGGGCTCGGGCGCAGTGTCACCCGACTCGGATTCCTGACATGAAACCGCGCGCGACTGGGCGACGGCGACGCAGCCGTGCCCCCCGCGCACCAGGCACGTGATTCTCTGAGGAGCTACGCATGAACCGCATCATGAAATCGTTCGCCGGCGTCGGTGTCGCCCTGCTTGCCACGGGCGCGATGGTCGCCGCGACCGCCGGGCCGGAAGGACATTCGCACGCCGATCGTGCGCCCGACAAGGCGAAGGTCGGGCACGCCGCCCCGAACTTCACGCTTCTGGACCTCGACGGCAAGGACGTCGTGCTCAAGGACGTGCTGGCGATGGATGACACCAACGCCGTCGTGCTCGAGTGGTTCAACCCCGAGTGCCCCGTCGTGAAGGGTCATTACAACAAGGACACGATGGCGAACGTGCAGGAGAAGTTCGACGGAAAGGGCGTCGTCTGGCTGCGCATCAACTCCGGCGGCGAGGGCAAGCAGGGGTACGGCGTGGACAAAAACAAGGCCGCTGCTGAGGACTGGGGCATCGAGGACCCGATCCTGATGGACGCGTCGGGCAAGGTCGGCAAGATGTACGGCGCCAAGACCACGCCGCACATGTACGTGATCGATGGCGAGGGCGTGCTGCAGTACGCCGGCGCGATCGACGACAACATGCGCAACGCTACCAAGAACTACGTCGAGCTCGCGCTCACGTCGGTCCTGGCGGGCGAGACGGTCGAGACGGCTGAGACCCGCGCCTACGGGTGCGGCGTCAAGTACGCCAACTGACCGATCCGCCCTCGGGCGGGATATCAGATCGCACGTCGAGAGGGCCCGGTATCGCCGGGCCCTCTCGCGTTTTGGCCCGGTTCGCGGGCGCGTGTGGGAGCCGACCCCCCGCGTCGCCGATAGGATCGGGCCATGATGAACCTCCCCGGGCTACTCGGAACGCTGACGGACCTGCTGATCGTGGTCGTGGGGTTCGGGCTGATCGTGTTCGTGCACGAGCTCGGGCACTTCCTCGCGGCTCGGTGGGCGGGCATCCGCGTGCTCACGTTCGCGGTTGGGTTCGGGCCGGCGTTGGTGAGCTACCGGCGCGGGCTGGGGTTCCGGCGCGGGTCGAGCGAACGGGAGTACCACGAACTGCTCAACGCCCAGGCCGCGGGCGCGACGATCAACGAGGGCGCCGGCGCCCGGCGCCCGGATGTCAGCCCGACCGAGTACCGCCTCGCGGCGTTGCCCCTGGGCGGGTTCGTCCGCATGCTCGGGCAGGACGACCTGGACCCCGGGGCCGTCTCGGACGCGAGCGACAGCTATCAGCAGTGCAAGCCCTGGAAGCGGATGGTGGTGATCTCAGCCGGCGTCGTGATGAACATCATCACCGCGGCGATCTTGTTCATCGCGGTCTTCATGATCGGGATCGAGGTCGAGCCGCCGCGGGTGGGGATGATCCGCGACGGGTCGCCCGCAGCGATCGCGACGGCTGTCGCGCCCTCGGGCGAGCGGGTCGGGCTCAAGCCTGGTGACGAGGTGCTATCGGTCAACGGCGAGGTGCCGCGCCGGTTCGACGCGGTGCTGATGGCCGTCGCGATGTCCGACCCGAACACGCCAACGCGGTTGATTGTGCAGCGCGAGGGGATGCCCGAGCCGCTGAGCTTCGACATCGAGCCCGAGGCGAGTTCATTCACGGGCCTGCTGGACCTGGGCATCGGGCCGCCGCAGACGCTGACGTTCGGCCCGGGCCAGAGCAAGGGCGACCGGAAGTTCCTCGGTGAGTTGCTTGAGCGGAGCGATCTTGACGGCGTTGAGCTGGGCATGACGCTCACGCGGATCAACGACATCGCACCCGAATCCGTGCGCGACGTCGTGCGTGCGTTCGAGGCGTCCAACGGCGAGCCGGTGCGGCTCGCGTTCGAGGGGCCCGGGGGCGAGCGGGCTCAGGTCGTCACGCGGGCCAAACCCGCGTACGAGGTCGGCACGGTCGCGATCTCGACGGGCGGAAACGAGTGGCACACGCACGTGCTCGGCCTCGCGGGCGTGATGATGGTGAGCCCGAACGCCGACGCCGAGGAGGTGAAGCAGGGGCTCAAGCCCGGCGACATCTTCGAACGTGTCGGCACGGTGGAGTTCCCGAGCCTCGCCCGCGGCATCGAAGAGATCCGCTCGCACACGGGGCGCTCGATCGACCTCGTCGTCCGGCGCGCGAACGATTCGGGCGGGTCCGAGCGCGTGACGCTCACCGCGAGCGTGAACGGGAACGCCAGCAAACGCAACGGCACGATCGGGTTCCTCCCCGCGGACACGTCCGACACGTCGGCGCTGCTCTCCCTTCCCGTGCGCACGATCGCGGGCGTGGACAAGGACCGGACCGCCCAGCCGACGCCGCCGGCGGGCGCGGTGATCACGCGCCCGGGGACGCGGATCGTCTCGGTTGCGGGCGTGCCGACACTGACCCTCGACGACGTGCGCACGGCGCTGCAGGAC
>BQJQ01000051.1 GCA_021604785.1 Phycisphaeraceae bacterium | reverse complement strand
GCAGCGGATGCACGCGCCGCCCGCGGGGATGCTGCTGCTGACGTGCAACGGGCGCGGCAGAGACTTTTTCGGCGAATCACACTCGGACGTCGGCGCTGTGCAGCGTGCGTTCCGGGCTGATGACCCGGGGACGGCGCGGGCCAAGGGCGGGCGGGCGATGGGCCCGGTGGACCCGAGTGTGCCCATGGCGGGGTTCTTCGCGGCGGGCGAGATCGGGCCGATCGGCGCCGACAGCTACCTGCACGGGCAGACGGCGTGCATCGCGATGTTCCGGGAGGCGGCGGACGAGCCGCGGTGACGCGCGTGGGTGCTTATCCGCCGGCGGCGTCGGTGTTCGGTGCCGCGGGGCGCTCGCAGCGCGACGGCTCGCAGGTGATCAGCTCGGCGAGATCAACGGACTCGTCGAACCGCAGGCCGACCTCGTGGGCCCGGCCGTCCAGACGCCGACACCGGACCACGCGGGCCTGGATCACGCGCTGCTCGCCGGTGCGGGTCTGCACGCTGACCGCGCACGCGGTGCCCGCGTAGGCCGGCGCGCCGTGCACGAACGCGAGCCCGGTCCGCGAGACGTTGAGCGTGCGGACGGTGAACGCCGCGACGTCGAGCCCCGCGGCGGGGCTCAGCGAGACCACGACCGACCCGAGGTGCGACCCGGCCAGGCGGACGGCCCGGGCGTTCCGCTGCTCGTCGGTTTCTTCTTCGGGGGCGTGGGTGAGGGCACGCAGGCGCGCAAACTGCTCGTCCGTCAGGCGGAGCAAGTCGGACGCTGCGGGTGTGCCGTGCGGCGAGGGCATACAGGGCCATCATCGGGTGCGGCGTGGCCCAATCGCGGGCGGATCCCCGACTCGGGCGTTCTGGCCGCTTGCCTCTCCCGCACGACCGGACCCGCAGGGCCGGGAACTGGGCCCGGGCGTGGGTGCTTCGCCGGTTTTCTGTGTGCTTCGGCGGAGGTCCGGGTGTGCTCGAAGACCCCTCACCCAGGCCCTCTCCCCGGAGGGGAGAGAGAGGAAGAGGTCCACGCGTGTGCGGTCCCGACTTGGACCAGTTCAGAGGGCGCGGGCGGGGCGGAGGGTGCCGCGGCACTCGCCGAAGCCGATGCGGCGGTACCCCTCGCGCTCGCAGAAGCCCTTGATGATCACCTCGTCGCCGTCGGCGAGGAACTTCCGCTCCTCGCCCGTGGGCAGCGTGATGGGCGTCCGCTGCGTGCCGGGCACGAGCACGGGCGGGTCGGCGAACGCGTCGCCGTCCCAGGTGAGCTCGAGCATGCACCCGCGGCTGTCGCGGGCTTTGCCCGAGACGGTGCCCGACCCCAGCAGGTCGCCCGGCTGCATCATGCACCCGTTGGAGCTGTGGTGCGTGAGCATCTGAGCGATGGTCCAGTACATGTCCTTGAACGTCCCGCGGCTCAGGCGGATCGGGGACATGTTCTTCTCGCGCATCTGCTCGGACGCGATGAAGACTTCCAGCGTGATATCGACGCCGCCGTGCGCGCGGTTGTGGTCGGAGTCGAGGTAGCCCAGCGGCTGCGGGTCGCCCGCGGGTCGCTCGTACGCCGGCGTGCGGAAGGGCGCCAGCGCCTCCATCGTCACGATGTACGGCGACACACTCGTCGCGAAGTTCTTCGCCAGGAACGGACCCAGCGGCTGATACTCCCACTTCTGCAGATCACGCGCCGACCAGTCGTTGAGCAGGCACAGCCCGAGGATGTGGTCCTCAGCGTCTGCGATCGGGATGGGCTCGCCCAGCTCGTTGCCCCGCCCGACGACGACGCCGACCTCGAGCTCGTGGTCGAAGAGCTTGCACGGGCCGAAGGTGGGGTTGCCGCCTTCTTCAGCCGGCGCGAGCTGCCCGCACGGGCGGATGATGTCCGTCCCCGAAGCAACAACCGTGGATGCGCGCCCGTGGTAGGCGATCGGGATGTGCTTGTAGTTGGGCAGCAGCGGGTTGTTCGGGCGGAACATCGTGCCGACGTTGGTCGCATGGAAGACGGAGGCGTAGAAGTCGGTGTAGTCGCGAACCGTGGCTGGCAATGCGAATTCGCAGGACTCTGGTGAATACATGTGCTTGGACACTTGCTCTCGTTCTTCGCTAGTACCTTTCGTGGAGAGCAGATGTTGAATCCGAGCGCGTAGTTTGCGTCCCAGCGGCTCACTGAGCTGTGGAAGGAGCGTGTCCTCATCCTCTGCTGAATACGCATCGGCTTGTGCAGGCCCTGGCTTATCAGTGTGTAGAGAAACGCTGTACGCTAAATCGCCAACGTCCAGGATCATGTCGCCGACACGGACACCGAAGTGATCGCAGAGTCCCAATTCTTGGGGCGGCGCAAATCGGCACAGCGGCAGGTTCTGAATCGGGAAGTCCGTCTCCGGGTCGTTGGCGGACTCGACCCAGGACTCGAGGCTCGGGTCGTGCGTTTCGTCGATCTCGTAGGGCATGGGTCGCTCCGGTCAGGTGATGTGCATGTTGGGGTCGCCCCCTCCGTCGCCTTCGGCGACACCTCCCCCGCACGCGGGGGAGGACGGCTCGGCTCGAATCTCCGCGTCTACGGGGGTGGGCGGCTTGGCTCCCTCCCCCGCGTGCGGGGGAGGGCTGGGGTGGGGGTGTTCTATTCGTTCTTGCAAAGCACGCTGGATGGTTCGGAGTACAGCGTCAACATCCGCCGCGACGTCGCCCGCGGAGACGCGGACCACCGCGATGCCGTGTTGACTCATCCACAGGTCGCGTTGCTCGTCGTGGTCACGATCGTGGTACGAGCTGTCCACCTCGATCACGAGCGCGGCATCGTGGCAGTAGAAGTCCGCGACAAATTCCCCAAGCGCGTGCTGCCGGCGGAAGCGAAACCCACCGACCTGCTTCCGTCGCAACCGAGACCACAAAGCATCTTCCGGTGGCGTGGTTTCTCGGCGCAACCCGGTCGCGCGGGCACGGGCGGTGGCATTCGACCGCAGGTCAGCATCGCGTTTTCCGAAGTAGTGCGCCATCAGATCAGCCCGAGCGTCTCCAGGTCGTCGAACGGCTCGGTGAACGAGCACGAGCCGTACCCGAGACAGAACTGCTCGCGGGCGCGGGCGAGCCGGTCGAGCTCGATGATGTTGCCTCGCCACGAGCACTTCTCGTCGTCGAACGCGAACGCCTTGGGGTCGGTCTCGTTGAGGACCGTGACGAGCTGGTCCGGCGCGATGATGCGCCAGCGGACCAACGCCGCCCCGAGGAAGACGTTGAGGAACCCGTGCATCGTCGCGCGGGGCGGGTTGTCGTCGTAGGTCAGGGGCTGCTCGGCGCGGACAGGATGGTGCAGCCCGGCGGTCGGCTCGAAGGCGACCTCGGCGGTGGCGCACGCGTTGATGAACCGGGCGATGTCGTCGGTGGACGGGATCATGTCGGGCTTGACGCCGCCGCACCGGATCTTGGCCTTGGCTTCCCCGCCGGCGAGCGCCGCGACGAACCCCCGGGGATCGCCGCCGAAGATCGCGGAGGTGGGCAGTTCGAGCGCCACGGCGAGGTCTTCGGGGATGATGTCCAGCGCCGCGTCCACATCGGACGGGTCGCTGATCTTCACCTCGATCGCGTTGATGTTCGCCAGCCCGTGCTCGTGCTTCTCGTGGTGCTGGTTGAAGGCGTCGATCGCGTCCAGGCACGCGTCCAGGTCGCCGTCGATGACGCCCGAGATCGACCAGGGCCCGCCGATGCCGGCCATCTCGGTGTACCCGCTGGTCGCGTAGGTGCCGGGCATGACGATCGCGCCGTGCTTGGTCAGCTCTTCGAGCTGCGAGACGCGGCACTTGATCCGCCCGAGCGCAAACGCGTTGTCGCCGGCGAGGTACGTTGCGTAGTTGCGGACAGTCGTCTCCATGTCGAGCTTGGCCGGGGGGAAAAGCCCGGCGTAGTCGATCAGGGCGGTCATCAGCGTGCGCAGGGTCTCGGTCATGGGCGATGGTAGACATCGGGCGTGGGCGCCCCGGCTCACTTGGCGAGCTTCGCCACCACCCGCCAGAGGTCGTGGTGCGAGAGCTCGAGCCCGGTCTTCAAGTTGAACCGCTCGACGATCGCGTCGAACTCGGGCGTGTGCGGCAGCCGGTCGCGGGCGCCCATCGACCCGACCGCGTCCACCACCAGCCCGCCCAGCAGCGTCTCCTGCTCGGGCTCGATCGTGGGCGGCCGCTCGGTGGCCCGCCCGAGCCGCGGTAGCCGCCCGGCTTTGCGGAGGTTGTGCAGGCGGTGCAGCGCGTCGCGGGGCGCGGTGGTCACGCCGGACGCCTTGCCCGCGTCGCGGAGGAGAGCCTCGAACTCGGGCGTGTAGGGCAGCGCGTCGAGCGTCCGCCCCGCGCGTTCGTAGGCGGTGATCAGCGCGGCGTCCGCGTCGGGCGTGAGCGCCCCGGCACCAAAGAGCGTCGGCGGCGGGGCGTCGGAGTCATCGGCGCCCGCGCCCACGCGGGGCGAGGCGCCGTCGGGCCCGCGTTCGCCATCGGTCAGCACCGGCTCCCACGGGCCCATCGCCTGGGTCGCGAACCGGTCGGGGTCGAAGAAATCGGCGAGGCATCGGGCGAAAAGCGCGTGCCGGCGCGCGTTGGCGAGACCGCCTTCGCAGTGCCCGGCGGGGACGAGGAACCGCCACTTGAGCCCGGGATCGGACCCGAGCGCGTTGAAGACCGCCGCGGCGGAAGGCGCGGGGACCACGTCGTCGCGCTCGGCGAGCTTGGCGAGCGCCGGGCCGCGCACGCGGGCCGCGTGGACGACGGTGTCGAGCAGGCGGAGGCGCTGCTGGATGATCTCGGCCCGGTCCGGGCGGGCGCGGAGGAGCGACTCGACCTCGCGCCCGGTGCCGCCCGAGGTGTGTTCGAGGCGCCAGGGCCAGTCGCCCATCGAGGGCAGCCCGATCGCGAGGCGTTCGATCATCGGCTCGTGGCGCAGGCGTCCGACGAGCTGGGCGGCGACGATCGTCGCGAGCCCGGCGCCGAGCGATTCGCCGTGCAGATACACCGGCGGGCGCGCGTTGCCGCCCGTGTCCAGCTTCGCGTCGGGCGAGCGCCCATAGAGCGCGTTGCGCAGCGCCCGGCACGCGTCGGCGAGGTCGCCCACGGCTCGGGGCACGATCCACTCCATCGTCCGCTCGGGGGCGTCGCCGTCCGCGTCGAGCCCGCGGGTGAACCACCCGCCCATCGGGTGCGCCTGTGTCAGGTCGCCCACGCCCAACTGCGAGCCGGGGTACCCACGGATCCGAACGCACAGCACCGCGACGCCGCGCTCGACGAGCGGCTTCCAGTCGGCGCCGTCCTGCTCGAGCGTGGTTGTGACGTCGTACCCGTGCGATGTGACGAGCCCGGCGCGGACGGGGCCCTCGGGCAGGACGAGCCGGCACCCGATCCGTGTGCCGTCGAAGCTGGAGAATTCGTGCGTCGCCGTGGGGTCGGACGGGTCGGCCCCGGGCGTGCGGGGCGTGAGGTGGGGTCGCTCGGCGCCGACGAGCCGGAACCACTCGCCCCAGAAGGCGGAGTGGTCGCGCGCGGGGGCGTGGTCGGCCACACGCGCCAGCGTCTGGACGGGGCTCATGCCGAAGTCGTTAGGTGCCGTGCCCACCGGGGGAGGATAGTCGGAGGGGTCGGCGTGGGTCAGGGCTCGTAGGACTCGAACTCTGCCCGGGCCGCCTCGTCGCGCGCGTGCTTGGTCATGACGCCGTACATCTTGGTCGCCCGGTCGTGGTCGTAGCGGGCGATCCAGAGCTGGCTCGACGGGCGGTCCTCGCCCTCGGCCTGGGGACCCCGCTGGGCGGTCCACATCATCCACTTTTCATCGGCGCTCATGGCTGGCAGCCCGTCGAACCCGCGGGCATTGGTCACCCGCATCCGCGGGCGTACGTCCGCGCTTGCCGCGGCGTCGACCATGAAGATCTCGTAGTTCGAATGCCCCAGCTCGCTGGTCGCGTAGACGAGATACTGGCTGTCGCGGGTGAAGAAGGGGCACCAGTTGACGTGCTCGTTGTCGGTTAGCTGGGTCTCGTTGGCGATGCCGGTGATGGCGCCCGAGTCGTCGTAGATCAGATCGGCGACCATGACCTGCAGCAGGCTGTCACCACGCCGGTCCGAGCGGTAGCAGATCCGTTTGGCGTCGTGGCTGAAGAAGGGCCCGCCGTCGTACCCGCGGGCGGTGACCAGCGGCGTGTGCGAGCCGTACTCTGTGTCGTAGACCCAGATGTCGCCGTCGCCGGGGCGCAGGCCGTCGGGCGGGTCGACGTGGGTGTAGAGGATGTGGCGGGTGTCGGGCGACCAGCTCGCTTCGGCGTCGTACCCGTCGCGCTCGAAGACGATCTCCGGCTCGCCCAGATACACCGCCCCCGGCCCGTCGGCGACATCGAGAAACTCCGGGTCGATCCACGAGCGGGCGATCTCCATCTCGCGTGGGAACTGCCAGGAGTACTTGCTCGTGCCCCGCTGGTACCCCGCCGGCTCGGCCTCGGCCGGCGGCGTGGTCGTGGTGCCGAAGAGGAAGTGGTACGGCTTCATCGGGTGCGCCCACCCGCAGGTGTTGGCGCTGCCGAGCTCGGAGACGCGGAACGCCTCGAGCAAACCGACGATGTTGCGGTCCGCGTCGCGCTCTAAACCTGCCACGTACATCGAGTAGTGCTGGTCCGGCGCTTCGCCCTCAGCGGGCACGGGGATCGCCTGGAAGATGATCCAGTCGTCATCTGGGCTGAAGTACGCCTCGCCGGCCTTGACGAACTCGTCGCGGTGCGTGAGCTGCACGTGCTGCGAGAGGATCCCGCGCTCGTTGTTGGCCCAGGTGGGGTCCCACCCCGGGTTGGGATTGCTGTTTGGGTTCGGGGCAACGAGCGACGACGCGAGCAGGGCTGCAAGGGTGAGCATGGGTTCTCCTACCATCACGGATGACCGCCCCGCAGCAATCCAACCCGGTGCCACGGTGGGTGTACGACCCGCCGGCCGAGGGGCCCCGGGTCGTGCACGAATCACTCTATGACGCCGAGGTGAAGGGGAAAACCGTCCCCGGCGGGTTCGTGGTGGTGGACAAGCCCTCGGGCCTGCTCGCCGTCCCGGGCATCGGGCCCGAAAAAACCGACTGCACCCGCTCACGCGTCCAATCGATGTACCCCTGGGCGACGGGCCCGATGACACCCCACCGGCTAGACCTGTCCACCAGCGGCGTCATGATCCTCGCCCTGGACCGCCAGACGCACCGGAACCTGTCCATTCAGTTCGAGCAGCGCAAGCCGCTGAAGCGGTACGTCGCGCTGGTTGAGGGGCACCTGGACAGAGACGCCGGCGTGATCGACGTGCCCATGCGCAAGGACATGGACCGCTCGCCCACGCAGCTCGTCGACTGGAACCAGGGCAAGCCGAGCCAGACCGAGTTCACGGTTCTTGCGCGCGAGACGCTCGACCTGGACGGGCGATCGGTGCCCGTGACGCGGCTGGAGCTGCGCCCGATCACGGGGCGGACGCATCAGCTGCGCGTGCACTGCTCGCACCCGCGCGTGGTGGTGGTGGGGGAGGAGTCGGACTTTCACCTGCCCGAGCAGGACGGGCTGGGCGCGCCGATCGTGGGCGATGACATGTACTCAGGGCTCGAAGCGCCGCGGCTGATGCTGCACGCGTGTTCGATCACGTTCTACCACCCGATGACGGGGCGGCGGATGAGTGTGTGGGCAGTTTCGCCGTTCTAGCTATGCTCAATCCATGCCAGATGAGTCGGAGTTCTGTACTTCCTGCGGCTATGACCTGGTGGCGATCCCGAGTACGGTGCCGTGCCCTGAGTGCGGATCACAGGCACGCTCGGATCATCACACACTCGAACAAGCTCAACGGCTAGCGAAAGCATCTTGGGCATACTCATTAGCTGGATTGCTCACGGTTCCGCTTGGTGGCATCTTCGGACTGGCGTTGGGATGTGTCGCGATCTGGAACGTCACTCAAGGGTTACACCATGCACCGCAATCACCGCGATTTACAAGTGTCCGTCGCGCCATGTGGTGCGCATTTCCAGTTGGGCTCATCGCTGTAGTTCTCGGATTCGTCGTCGCGAAAACCGTTTTGCACGTACTCGGCATATTGCCGTACTAATGACTCAGAGGTACAACGGCTCCAAATACGGGCTCGGCCACGAGATCCCCGCGACTTCCATGATCCGCTTGAGCTCGCGCGCGTCGTGCTCGCCGAAGGCGTCGCGGTCGAACGAATCCAGGTCCAGCACGCCCCAGGGCTTGGAGCCCTCCCCGAACATCGGGATCACCAGCTCAGCCAAATCCCGCGGGTCGCACGCGACGTACCCCGCGCCAAGCGTGTGGATGTCGGCGATCACCAGCGAGCGCTTCTTGAGGAAGCTCTGCCCGCAGGCGCCGTGCATGCCGATGGGTGTGCACGCGGGTTTGTCGCGGCTCGGGCCGAGCACCATCTCGGACTCGCCCGCGTCGTTCTCGCTGATGAGGTAGAACCCCGCCCAGCTGACGCCCTCGTCGCGGAGGTGGCGCCAGAGCACGTCCGCGGCGTGGCGCATCCGAACCGCACGGTCGCCGGCGATGGACGTCAGGGCGAGCGAGATCGGTCGGTAGTCGCGTTCGTACCGGGGCATGGGGCGATTCAAGGCGCCGCGGGCCGACCGCGTCCGCGCGCAACAAAAACCGCTCCCCGAAGGGAGCGGCTCGTTTGGTCGTGCGTTGTCAGCTCAGCGTCAGAGCGTGGCGCTGGTGAAGGGCAGCAGCCCCATGAACCGGGCCCGCTTGATCGCCTGGGCGACCATCTTCTGCTGGCGGGCGTTGGTCGCGAGGCGCTTGCGGCCATAGATCTTGCCGTTGGGCGTCATCGAGCGGCGGAGCCCCTCGACGTCCTTGTAATCGACGTACTCGATTTCCTTGCCCGACATCTTGGTGACCTTGGCGGGCGGGCCGCCGGGTCCGAAGCGGTTGAATCGGCTCATGGGTCTGGTCTCCGTCGCGGTCTTGCGGCCCGGCAGGTGGCCCAACGCGGGCCGATCGCCGGGCGACGGCGAGGGAGGAGGGTAGGCGGGGAGGGGCGGTGAGGTCGAGCATGAGGGCGATCGAAGACCCCTCACCCCGGCCCTCTCCCCGGGGGGGAGAGGGAGGAAGAACGAGATCGGATCAGTCGTCCAAATCCCCGGCAGCGGCCCGGGTGCCCGAGCCGGGGGCTTCGAGGGCGACCAAGCCGGCCCCGCGCCAGAGGATGTACGCCGACATAAGCATCAGGACGGCGTTCCGCCCGACCTGGCACCAGGTGATGGAGTTGCCGCAGGGCCATTCGATCGACCCGAAGCAGGCGCACGAAGCAGAGACGTCCGGGCGGAGGACGACCGACGCGTTGGCGGCGGTGAATCCCGCGAGCAGGACGAGCGAGACCAACGCCGCCGGGCGGGCCCAGATGCCGATGACCAGCAGCAGCCCGGCGAGCAGTTCGACCCAGGGGATGACGTACGCCGCGGTGACGATCGCGTGGTGGTGCATCACCGGGTCGAGGATGTGGTAGCCCTTGATCGCCTCGGCAAAGGTGAGCGTCGGGTCGTTGCCGGCCCAGACGCGGTCGAAGAGCTTCATGTACGCCGCGAGGCAGAAGAGCCCGCCGACGACGAGGCGCACGGGCGTCTGAATCAGGATGGACTCGCCCCAGCGTGCGGCGCTCATTGGTCGCCCTCAGCGGTGGGCAGCCCGGCGCGTTCCCACTCTTCGTACCCGAGCCCGAGGATGCGGACATCGGCGAAGTCGAGCCCGAGGTCCGGGCCGTAGGTGGTCAGGCGGCTGGCGGTGTTGTGCGACGCGTCGCACGTGCCGCCGGTGCAGTAGATGACAACGGGGGTCGCGGGGTCGAACGCCATCAGCTCCTCGGCTCGCACGAGCACTTCGGATGCGGGCATCCAGACGGCGCCCTCAATGTGCCCGAGCTCGAAGTTCTCGAGGTGGCGGGAATCGAGGAAGAGGGCGCCCTGCTCGAAGAGCTCGCGCGCTTCGCGGAGCGTGATCATGCCCTCGAGCACGGGCTCGTCGAGCAGGTCGTCGCCCGAGAGGGTGTCCACGCGGGACGCGTTGTAGGTCTCGGGGTCGGGCGACGTGCGGAAGCCCTCGCGCGGCTCGGGCTGCGTGTCCGGTGCCGAGGTGCCCGCGAACGCGATCGGGCGCTCGCGGGTGAGCGAGTGCCCGACGCCGATCAAGCCGGCGACGCCGACCAGGGCCAGCGCGCGGACGATGGTGGGCATGCAAAACCCCGGGCGGGTGCCCGGGGCGGTGGGTCGGCGCATCAGGTGCTCCATGGCGTCACCGGTGAAGGGTCCCTGCGGCGGGCGCGTTACTCGCCCACGACGCCGTAGAACCGGACCTCGACCGTCTCTTCGAGGGGGACG
This sequence comes from Phycisphaeraceae bacterium, assembly GCA_021604785.1. Lineage (GTDB taxonomy): Bacteria > Planctomycetota > Phycisphaerae > Phycisphaerales > UBA1924 > BQJQ01. The sequence continues at coordinate 6,330 of BQJQ01000051.1, read as the reverse complement.
TCGGTCTCGAGCATGATCTTGGAGTTCACACGGGTGTTGGGGGTGACGCCGCGGGCGGTGATCGTGACGAGCCAGTCGGTGGGGTTCTCGGGGTCGATGGGCTTGAACGTCGAGGTGACGACGATCGCGTCGTTGTCGAGCGTGACGCCCTTGATCGTGAAGGGCTTGCCGTCACGCGAAGACGCCCGGAACTCTTGGGTGACTTCCTTGCCCGGGGCCATCCGCCCCAGACGCAGCGCGGCGGGCTCGACCTGGACATCGCCCAGGATCTTCCCGATCACCTGGATCTCGAAGACCGGGCGGCGTTCGTCGTTGGTGCGGACGAAGAGCTTGTCGGAGATCACGCCCGGGCTCATGCCCGAGGTGAGGGTGAGCTTGAGGACCGACATGGGCAGTTGCTCGCCCTCGTACTCGGCGAACCCGTGCTCGACGATTTCGATCTCGACCTGCTTGTTGAGCTTGAGGTTGCTCAGCGTCGCCTTGGTGACCTCGAAGCCCTCGGTGCGGCCGAAGACGCGGATGGTCCGCGAGGGGGTCTCGCCCTTCTTGATCGCGTTGCCGAAGGTGATGACCCGCGGGTCGGAGAAGACCAGCGGCAGCACGTTGACCTTGAGCTGCACCGAGACGTTCCGCTGCTTGTTGCTGTCGGTGTTGATGCGGATGTTGCGGACGTTCACACCCTGGCGGCGTGTCGCGTCGTAGGTGGCGCTGATGATGCCCTCGTCGCCCTCCTGGAAGAGCCCGCTCTTGGGCAGGAGCTTGGCGTCGATCTCCTCGCGGACCTCGTTGCCTTCATCGTCGTGGGTGATCTTGACGAGCGTCGCGACGGTGCACCCGCAGTCGGGCTTGATGCGTGTGAGAGTGATCGGGCCCGGACCGATGGCCTTGAACCGGAACTCGGCGACGGGCTTCTCGGAGTCGAGCACCTCGCCCATATCAACCTCGGACTCGACGAAGACGATCTCGCCGGTCGAGCCGCGGTTCGCCCGGTCGCCCACGCGGGGGCGGGCCGGTGCGATGGGGCGGTTCGTCGCGGGCTCGGTCTGGTCGCCGGACTGGCGGTCGGGCTGCTGCGGCTGCTCTTGCTGCTGGGCGGCGGCCGGGCTGGCCAAGAGGGCGGCCCCGAGCGACGCGGCTGCGGCCGAGATCAGGAGCGAGCGGGTGCCGGTGCGAAACGAGCGATTCATCTGTCAGACCCTCCAGACGCCGACCTCGGAGAACCCGGGCGGCGGATTTCTATCGTCCTACACGTGGTGATACTGCCCGCACCGCGGGTGTGTTGCAACCGTATCCGCGCGAACCGCCCGAATAACCCTCGGGGGGTGCCGATCGGGCACACCCCGCCCCGCGAGCCCCCCGAGCCGGGTCCGAGAGCCGCGGGGGGGCTCGGGGTCTGGATTTGCGGGCCCTGGGCGGGCCTGGGGCCACCGATCCGCTTGGGTCAGGGGCACCCGGCGAGGAAGTCGGCGACGAAGCAGTCGATGTCGTCCACGTTGAGCACGCCCGAACTGTCGCAGTCCGCGGCGGCGAGGTCGCCCCCAAGGAACGCGGCGACGTAGCAGTCGATGTCGTCCACGTTCAGGACGCCGTTGGCATCGCAGTCGGCGAAGGTGCAGGCCGACGACGACGCGGTCCCGTAGACCTTGATCTCGAAGTCGTCCCACGTGCCCACGTCCAGGTTGCCCCGGTCCGAGACCGTGACGGACCACAGGCCCTGGGAGGACTCGCCGAACGAGCGCATGCTCGTGAAGACGTAGTCGATGAGGTCGTCCTGCGAGTCGCTGCGGGGGAGCGAGACGATCGAGTCCGTCCCGGCGGGGCTGGTGACGGTGATGTGCAGGTCGCCCACGTACGGGTGCGTCGCGTTCATGATCAGCTCGAACGACTCGATGGTGATGTCGTCGTTGAGCGTGACGGTCCGGGTGAGCCCGGTGGTGTTGTTGTCGGGGATGCCGGCGCTGACGTCTTCGACGCCCGTCGCCGCGGAGACCTCGGCGGCCACGGCGGTCCACGTCTCGGCGGCGGCGCACAGGGCGCCCACGTCGATCGCGCCGAACCCGAACGCATAGCTGATGTCATGCCCGGCGGCGTTGGTGGTCCAGTTCGAGTCGGTCGGGTCGTTCTTGCGGGCCGTCTCGACGAGGGCGTGCATCATGTCCCGCCAGGACATGTTCGGGTTGGCCTCGAGGGCCAGGGCGACCGCGCCCATGCCGAGCGGGCTGGCCGAGCTGGTGCCGCCGAAGTTGCTGGTGTACGACGAGCCGGTGCTGGTGGTGTAGGTCCCGCGGTTGTTGCCGTCCGAGTGGGTGACGACGAGCATGGAGCTGCCAAGCTCGTTGTACCACGCCTCGAAGTCACCATCGCCGATCGCGCCGATCGCGAAGACGTGGCGGTTGGAGGCGTACGGGTCGTACTCGACGCGGTCGCCCGGGCCGCCGTTGCCCGCGGCCCAGCAGACGATCGTGCCCAGCCCGCCGCGGCCGAGGTTGACCGAGTCCTCGATCGCCTGTCGCTCAAGGGCGCTCCAGTCGTGCAGGGTACCGTCGTCGGACGGGCCCCACGAGTTGTTCTTGACGTCGTTGAGGTGGTTCGCAAAGGCGAAGGCCGCCGCGTTGATCGCGGGGTCGAAGCTCGCGCCGTTGAGCTCGGAGAGGTTGGCGTTGTACGCGAGCCCGACGGCGCCGATGCCGTTGTCCCCGACCGCCGCGGCGATGCCCGCGACGCCCGTGCCGTGCGACGACTCGCCGACGGACTGCGAGGCGCTCGGGTCGTTGTTGCCGCTCAGGTCCGGGTGAGAGTCCTGGAACCCGCCCTCGACGACGCCGACGGTCACGCCAGCGCCGGTGTAGCCCATGTCCCACGCGCCGTCGGCGTTGATGTCCGCGATCGCGAGCACGTCGTTGCGCAGGTGCCAGATGTCGCCCGCGGCGAGCTTGGGCTCGTTGGGCCCGCGCAGCTCGGGGTCCCGCCCGCAGGCGAGTTCGACCGCCTCGTACGCGCCCGAAGTCCGCAGCGACGCCGCCAGCTCGATCGCGTCGCCGACCGACGCCGTCTCAACGACGGCAAAGCCGCCCACGGTACCGAACGGCTCGACCGAGATAACACGCGGGGTCGCGGTGGCGTTGCGCACACCCGCGGCGGCGGGGGCCGCCGTCTGGGCCCGCAGCGCCTCCACGTCGGAAGTCTGGACGATGATCCGGCTGGTCATCGTGTACCCGGGCGTCGGCTCGGGGATGTTCCCGGCTTTGTCGGCCCGGTCGTCGTTGAGCCGCGAAGCCGGCGAGGTCTGGGCGGTCGGGTCCTCGATGATAAACCGGGCGACGCGCTTGCCCGCGACGGGCACATCCCGCTCGTTGTCCGCAGCCGGGGCGCCCGCCGCGGCGCCGAACGCCGAAGCCGCGAGCCCGCACACGCACACGAGAGCCGCCACGCGGGCCATCGCCCGATTTCCGATCGTTCCGCTCATCTTCCACTCCGGGGTTCGGGCTTGGTTTGCTGCAATTCGGGCCGCCGGGCGGAATCACCCGGCTCGGGACACGTCACACGACCCGACGGGCATCCATTCGCGGACGTTCCCGGGCCGGATCCTTCCGACCGGAACATCCGCCCCGTCCGGCATGATCGTACCCCTTGTTTCGGGGTCAGCCAGCGATCGCCCGCGGGCCGGCCCGGATCGGGGCTCAGGGGGCTGGTGCCCGGTCCGAGATCCACGCGCCAGCCGCCGGCCCGTCCGGGAACCCGGGTCAGTAGTCCCGCCCGCGGACGCCGTCGGGCGTGTTGTGGAGCCTGCGGGCCGCCCCGTCGTTGAGCGGGTTCGCCACGCCTTCAGCCGCGTCGAGCGGGTTGAGCGTGTCGGCGTGCCCGTCGGTGAACGCCATGGGCGTCTGGGCGTCGAGGTGCCCCTCGCGCTTCTCGGGCGGCTTGGCCCACCCGAGGTGCCGGTCCCAGATCATCACCTTGCCCGAGGGGAACGAGACCTCCGCGGGCCGGATGCCCCGCGCCAGCCGCCACTCCGAGACCCCCCGGCTCGTCCAAAGCGACGGATCGCCCAGGAACCCGTGGGCGTACTCGTAGCTCACGAACGACTCGATCTCGTGGGACGTGCCTGTCGGGGGCTCGGGCAGCACCCGCTCGCGACCGGGCGAGACCCACGTCTCGATGTGCGCCGGCCATTCCTCGGACGCCTCCACAAGCCCGGGCCACCGGAGGCTCAGATCCCAGTAGTGGCTCGACGCGGACACCCACCCGGGCGGGTACCACGGCACCTCGTACCCCACGTCGTCGAACGACGCGGGCGGCATCGCCCCCCGCCACGTATGCGGATACGTCTCGTGCTGCGACGTGTACATCTCGAACTGCTGGGCGATGGTGCGCGTGTTCACGAGCGACTTGGCGGCCCGCGCCCGGGCCCTCGCCGCCCCGAGCACGGGCAGCGCGATCGCGATGAGCACCGCGATGATCGCGATCGTGACGAGGATCTCGACGAGCGAGAACCCCACTCGGGCGGACGATCTGCGGCGCATGGCACACTCCCTTCGGGAGTGTGTATCGCGGCCGAACCAGTCGGGTTTCGATATATTCAGCAAGAAAGCGAGAGACGCAAGAATTTACAAGCCCACCCCGCCCCCGCACCCAGCGAGGAACGCCGCGACGAACGAGTCCACGTCGTCCACGTTCAGCGAGCCCGACACGTCGAAGTCGACCGCCAGGTCGCCCGCGATGAAGAGCGTGACGAAGGCGTCGACGTCGTCCACATTGAGCGAACCGTCGCCCGTGAGGTCCGCCGGGCACGACGCGGTCACGACGGTCCACGCGACCCGCTGGGTCAGCAGATTGTCGCGGATCGACTGCTTGAGGACCATGTCGGTGTTGTCCACGACGGTCGCCTCGACGACGGCGGCCGAGCTAATGCCCAGCGTCGAGAGGTCCAGCGTCGTCTGACCGTCGGCCCCGGAGATCGGCGTGCCGTCGAGCGTCCACGAGACATCCAGCGTGTGGTCGAGCGGCTGCATCGGGGTGACGCTGAGCGTCGCGTCCGGCGCGACGGGGTGGACGTTGGGCGTGTGGTCATCGATGGGCGAGACCTCGGCGTAGAACGACTGGATCAGCCGCTCGGCGCCCACCGCGTTGAACTTGCGGTTCAGGTTCCGCATCATCGAGTTGTTCGACGGGCGGTAGATCCCGAACACCGAGTAGTTGCACCCCTCGTACGTGCCGACCGGCCCGTCGAACCGTGAATCGCCCGTGTACCCGAGCCAGTGGTGCCACTTTTTCTCCGCCGCAGCCATCTGCGACGCAGCATCAACCGATGCGTTCGACGACCCGGGCTGCCCGCCCGGCCACGTCGTGGGCCCGCCGTAGGTGTACTCGTCGGCCAGGTTTCCCAGCGAGTGCCCGAGCTCATGGATCGCGATCTGCGGCGACGACCCGTTCCCGCCCGAGCTCGTCCCCAGGTCCGACGACGGGTACCCGGCCCCGCCGTACTTGGTCGAGTTCGCCAGCGCGATCACCTGGTCCACGTCCGGCGCGAGCGACGCGAACGCGTAGGCCTTGGAGACATTCACGCACAGCAGGCGTTCGGTCCCGCCGCACCAGAACGACATGTCCAGCGCCGTGTCGCGGCTGATCCCCTGGCTCGGGTCGTTGTCCACGCCCGACTCGTTCGAGACGACCTCGATCTCGTGCACCCGGAAGTACGGCTCGTAGCTGGTGAACGGCTCGTAGAGGAACAGCTGCGAAATCGCGACGGCCGCGTCGTCGTGGAACTGCCCCTGCTCGCCCGCGGTGTACCCGTCGCCCACGAAAACGATGTCGAGCCGGTTGTCCGCGACGCCGCGGAGCTGGGCGTCCTTGTGCATCTGGTGCTCGAGCACCGCGTCATCGATCGGCATGAGCACGCGCACGCCGGTCAGGTTGCCGTCGGGCCCTTCCCAGCAGCCGTGGACGTACTCAAACCCGGGTTCGTCGATCGTGCCGATCGCGATGCGCTCAGGCTCGGCGGCACCCAGGCCCGAAGAAAGAATGAGGGCGGCGATCGCCGCGGACGTCGTGTGGCGCGCATGCATGGGTTCAGGCCTCCGGAGTCCCCGTTCGCCCGAAGATACCACGCGGGTCCGCCCGATCACAGGAAATCGCGAGAGGGGCACCCGCCGAGGAACGCCGCGACGAAGTCGCCAAGGTCGTCGAGGGTGATGCTGCCGTCGCCGTCGAGGTCGGCGGCGATGGACCCGCCGAGGTACGCCGCCACAAATGCCTCGACGTCGTCCACGTTGAGCGTGCCGTCGCGCGTGAGGTCGCCGATGCACACACCGCAGGGGGTGGGGTCGAAGA
>BQJQ01000050.1 GCA_021604785.1 Phycisphaeraceae bacterium | reverse complement strand
TGGGAAGAGTGGCCCGACCGGTACGTGTACGACATCGTGGTGTCGGCCGAGCGGATCGAGCCGCTGTGGCGGCAGCTGGTGCGGCTGCTGCCGCCGCGGGTGTACCCGATCCTCGATTTCATGGGGCGTGACGCGTACCGCGAGGTGGACCCGTATATCTCGTACGAGCTCGTCGGGCTGGACCGGGTGGTCGATGCGATGCGCACGTACCGGGACTTTTTCTTCGAGGACGGGCTGGTGGGGTTCGGGGCGGCGTGTGACGACCCGTTCGTGTATTTGTTTGTCGATGAACACAAGATCCTGACGGTGCGGGTGGGGACGGAGCGGCGGGAGAAGGTCGAGCAGCTGCTTGAGGCGTTCGGGATCCCCGAGGTCGAGGAGCCCCAGGGGGCGGATTCGGCAGCCCACGAGCACCGGGGGGTGCTGATCGCGCCGCCGGAACGCCCGGAGCTGCTCAGCGCGGATGAGATCCTCGAGCGGGTCCGCGAGGACTGGCGGCTGGTTCTCAACATCGATCCAGAAACAAATATTGACGACGAAGGCAAGCCCCTGGGCGAGACGGCCTGGCGTTGCGTGGTGCGGGTGGCGTCCGAGGGGCAGCCGGCTGCGAGGTACGCGCAGGTGATCGCGTTCGCGGGTTCGGTGCTCGAAATCGAGGATCTGGCGAGCTCTGCGGCGGGCGAGCTGCTCGAGGAAGACCCGGGCGATTGGGTGGAGTCGATCATCGTGTCGGCGGACCGGGTGACGCCCGAGCAGCTGCGGGAGATCGTCGACAAGTCCGTGCTGGACAAGGCGTTGGATCCGTCCGGCGCCCGGCGCGCCGGGGATGAGCCGGCGGAGGGTGAGGTCAACTCGGCGGTGCTCAGCGCGGCGTGGCTGGGGTGAAACGCTCGGAAGGAGTTGGGAAATCGCGGTTCTCGTGTCGCGTGCGGGGAACCGGCGGCGCGGGGTGGGCGAATCGGGGGTCAGCGCTCCACGACGGCGGCCCCGCTTCCGCCGACCAACCCGACAGGGGCGCACCGGGGGCAAGAACGGGAGCGACAGACATTTGCGGGGCACGATGGAGCCCGCTACGCTGCCACCCCGGTGAAGGGCAGAGCACCCGTCCGGGGGACGGGCGAGCCGGTCGCCCTTGAAAGCAGGACGCTGCCCACCACCGCACGGGCCCCAGCGAGGGGCCCTCCTACGACAGGTCCTCACCAACCAGCCTCGGTTGCATCTCGCGTTTTGGAGAAATCGGATGTCATCGACCAAGCACCGTTCCGTCGCCGCCCTCCTGCTCGGAGCCGCGATGTTCGCGACAGGAACAGGCGTCACGTTCGCCGAGGAAGCCCGCGTGGGCGCTTTTGACGGGGCTCAGGCCGTCGAGCGTGCGTCTGGGCTGCTCGCCGAGGGCAAGACCGTGCACGCCCGCGAGGTGCTGCTCACGCTGACGCGGTCGGACGCGTCGGTTGGGCTGACCGATGCCGAGCGTGTGCGGGCGATCGAGATGCTGACGACGGCAGAACGCCGGCTGAGGCAGATGGACCGGGTGGAGCTGTCGTTGCAGCGGGCCGAGTTTGCCCTGCGGACGGACGACCTGGTCAGCGCCGAGCAGCAGGCGATGGAGTTGATGAACGACTCCGCCGCTCCGAACGCGGTGAAGCGTCGGGCGCACGAGATCACGCAGCAGGCGAGCATGCGCCGGGCCGTGCTTTCGGCGACGCTGGGCGAGGAAGCGGATGCGGCGGTGCAGATGTTCCGGCGTGGTGAGTACGCCGGGGCGAAGGCCGAGCTTGAGCGGATCGCTCGCACGGGCGTGACGCTGGACGCGCGGCGGGCCCGGACGATCGCGCAGTACCGCACACAGATCATCGACCTTGAGCTGGCACGCGGAGCGGCGTTTGACGCGCCGATCGCGATGAGCCTGTTCGAGGAGCGGTCGGACGAAGAGACCACGCCTTCGTGGATGCTCGAGCAGCCCGAGGACGGGGCGACGGGCAGCTACGTGATCGAGGACATCTCGGGCTCGGGCGGGACGCAGACCGGGACGATCGAGGCCCCGGCGGGGACGACCCAGCCCCAGCCGGCGAACACGTCGTTCACGACGCCGATCATCGGGTTCGAGGACAGCTCGCAGCCCGACGACGTGGACGTCATTGAGGCCGCGCGGCGGTTCGAGGCCAAGAGCCTGCTCGGCGAGGCGGACGTGGCGTTCGAGGAGCGCCGCCTGAACGAGGCGATGAACAAGTACAGCCGCGCGATCACGGACTACGGCGCGTATCTCGACTCGGGCGACACCTCGCGGGCTCGGAACCGGATCGCGGAGATCGAGGTCCAGATGAACGCGCAGGGCGGGCCCGGGACCGCGTTGGTGGACACGCTGGATGACCGCGAGCTCGAGCGGCAGCGCGTGATCGCGACGTACGACAACCTGATGCAGCAGGCCGCGGGCGCCCTGCGCGACGGGGACACGACGCACGCACGCGACCTCGTGGCACAAGCTCGACTGGAGCTGAACCGCGGGCGTCGGGTGCTGGCCGAGCCTGCGTTCGAGGCGCGGCAGGACGCGATCGAGGACCGGATCAGCGAGATCAACGCGGCGGAGGAACTGCTCCGGATCTCCGAGGCCGAGGGGCGCTCGGCGGATCTCGACCGGGAGACGCGCGAGGCGGAAGAAGCCCAACGAATCCGGCGGGACCAGAAGATCAATGAGGCGCTCGAGCGTGTCCGCTCGCTGCAGCTCGAGCTGAAGTACGAGGAGGCGCTCGAGGTCGTGGAGCAAATCCTGTTCCTTGATCCGATCAGCCCGGCGGGTTTGCTCCTCAAGGACGTGATCGAGGACACGATCATCTACCGGACGTTCCGCGACACGCAGCGGGACAAGGCGACGAGCTACGCGAAGCAGACCAACGACAATCAGATCGCGATGATCGCGCCGGCGGACCTGGTGAACTACCCCGAGGACTGGCCCGCGATCAGCTTCCGGCGCGGCAGCCCGCTCGACCTGAACGAGACGCCCGCGGACCGGTCCGCGATGACGGCGATGAACGAGGAATCGGGGCCGATCCTCTACGACGACAACTTCCTGGTGGACGTGGTCGCGAACATCTCGACGCGCGCGGGCGTGGACATCGATGTCGATTGGAACAGCCTCGAGGACATCGGGATCGACCAGGAGACGCCGGTCACGCTTCGCCTGTCGAGCGCGAAATGGCTGACGGTGCTCGATCGGGTGCTCGAGAAGGTGTCCGAGCCCGACCTGCCCGCGAGTTGGTCGGTGCAGGACGGCATCCTGACCGTCGCGTCCGAGGACGTGCTGCGTCAGCGGACGGTGCTGGCGATCTACGACATCAACGACCTGTTGTTCGAGGTGCCCTACTTCGACAACGCGCCGGAGTTTGACCTGAGCTCGGTGCTGCAGTCCGGCTCGGGCGGCGGCGGCGGGCAGTCGCCCTTCGGAGGCGGCGGCAGCGGGCAGGACGACCGCGAGAACCGCGAAGACCGGATCCAGCAGATCATCGATCTGATGCAGAACTCGATCGACCCGAACGGGTGGGTCGACCTGGGCGGCAACACGGGCACGATCCAGGAGCTCAACGGCAACCTGATCATCACGCAGACGCCCCGCTCGCACCGGGCGATCGCGGGCCTGCTGGATCAGCTTCGTCAGATCCGGTCGCTGCAGATCAACGTCGAGGCGCGTTTCTTGCTGGTGAACGAGGACTTCTTCGAGCAGATCGGGTTTGACCTCGATGTCTACTTCAACCCGAACGGCGAGTTTGACATCAACCGCACGATCGACCCGACGGTCACGCTCGATAGCTACTTTGATCCCGAGACCGGACGCCTTCTCGACAACATCTCGGGTGGCGGGTTTGTCGTCGATACCAACGGCGACGGTGTCCCGGACGCGCCGCTGGTCCAGCCCGCGTTCCCGCCCGGTACACAGGGCGATGAGTTCTCGGTGATCCGCGGGGCGCAGAACTCGTTCGGCATCACGTCGGGCCTCGTCAGCGCGGCCAGCGGGTTTGCGCAGGAGATCCTGAACTCAAACCCGGCGCTGGGCATCACGGGACGGTTCCTGGATGACATCCAGGTGGACTTCCTGCTCGAAGCGACCCAGGCCGACCGGCGGACGGTCACGCTGACGGCACCGCGGCTGACGTTCATGAACGGGCAGCGGGCGTTCATCGCCGTCGCGACGCAGCAGACGTTCGTGTCTGATCTCACGCCGGTCGTGTCCGACTCGTCGGTCGCGTTCGACCCGGTCATCTCCACGATCTCGTCTGGTGTGGTGCTCGACGTCGAGGGCGTGATCAGCTCGGACCGGCGGTACGTCACCATGACGGTGCTCACGAGCATCTCGGAGTTCGAGTTCGACTCGGACCGGAACATCCAGTTCACGGGCGGTGCGGGCGGCACGGGCGGGAGCACCGGCGGCGGGACCGCCGAGGCGTTCGTCCAGGTGCCCGTGACCCAGGCGACGACGCTGAACACGACGGTGACCGTTCCCGACCAAGGCACCGTGCTGCTCGGCGGGCAGCGTGTGGTCAACGAGGTCGAGATCGAGACCGGCGTGCCGGTGCTCAGCAAGGTCCCGATCCTGAACCGGTTCTTCTCCAACCGCTCGGATGTGAAGGAGGAGCAGACGGTGATGGTGCTGATCAAGCCGACGATCCTGATTCAGGACGAGGAGGAAGAGAAGAACTTCCCCGGGCTGCTCGATCAGCTGGGCGGGTGACCCGCTCTGACAGGCTGTGATTCGAACGCCGGGCACCCGCCCGGCGTTTTTTTTCCCCAGAGCCCCTATAGTGACCGCCACGGGCCGAAGCGGGCCCCCTTCGGAGAGACCCATGGCAGGCGATTCCAGGCTTCGGATCCGAGAGGCCGACGGCGTCACGCAGGTCGAGTTCGTGGATCGCAACATCCTCGACGAGGCCAACATCCAGGCGATCGGCGAGGAGATCGGCTCGATCATCGAGGGGGCCCCCGAGCCCAAGCTCGTGATCAGCTTCTCGAACGTGGATCACCTCTCGTCGGCGGCGCTGGGGGCGCTGATTACGATCAACAACAAGGTGCGGGCCAAGTCCGGCGCCCTGCGGCTGTCGAACATCGACCCGCAGATCTACGAGGTCTTCATGATCACGCGGCTCAACAAAATCTTCGAGATCCACGACTCGACCGAGCAAGCGGTGGAGAGCCTCGCCTGAGCGAGTGTGTGTGAACCGCGCCGGAGCGCGTGGAGAGGGACCGCCGCCCCGCGGCGAGGGATACCCCATGGCGAACGCCCACGACAACGCGAGCGGTGTCGTCAAGGTGCACGACGAGCGCGCCGAGATCCTGGCGATCGAGGAACGCATCCTCGGCGTGCTCGATGAGATGGGCTACCCGAGCGCGTCGGGGTTCGCGGTACGTCTGGCGTTCGAGGAAGCGATCACCAACGCGTTCGAGCACGGGCACCGCGAGCGACCGAACGAGGCGGTGACGGTGGAGTACGCCGTGGATACGCGGTCCGTGCAGATCACGATCGAGGACAAGGGCCCGGGGTTCGACCCGGGGATCATCCCCGACCCGACGCTCGACGAGAACCTGGACAAGCCGTTCGGCCGGGGCATCATGCTGATCCGGTCGTTCATGAGCGATGTCGCGTTCAACCCTTCGGGCAACCGGCTGACGATGCGGTACGACCGGCCGCCGAACGGGAGCGGGGCCTGAGGGCCCCCGCTGTAGGCCCTGCCGTGGCATTCCCGTGGCGTGCGAACGAGCGCAGGACACTTGTCCGGGGCTTGGACGGATCATACGATATCTTGAACGATTCTAAGGCCATTCCGCGTGCGTTTGAGGAGCACCGATGAGCGTGAAGCTGCCGATTTATCTGGACAACGCCGCGACAACGCGGACCGACCCGCGCGTGGTCGAGGCGATGCTGCCCGCGTTCAACGACGTGTACGGCAACCCCGGCTCGCGCAACCACAGATACGGGTGGGAGTCAGAGGACCTGGTCGATACCGCCCGGCGCCAGGTGGCGTCGCTGATCGGCGCGGACCGCAAGGAGGTCATCTTCACCTCCGGCTCGACCGAGTCGAACAACCTGGCGATCAAGGGCGCCGCGTCGATGTATGCAAAGAAGCCCGCCGGGCAGACCGGGCGCGGGCACATCATCACGGCGGCGCACGAGCACAAGGCCGTGCTCGACCCTTGCAAGCGGCTGACGAAGGAGGGGTTCGACGTCACGATCCTCGACCCGCCCGCCGACGGCGTGATCACCGCGGCGATGATCAAGGACGCGATGCGTGAGGACACCATCCTGGTCACGATCATGTGGGCGAACAACGAGATCGGGACGATCAACGAGGTGCCCGAGATCGGGGCGCTCTGCCACGAGCGGGGCGTGATCTTCCACACCGACGCGACGCAGTGGGTCGGCAAGATGCCCACGAACGTGAGCACGGACAACGTGGACCTGCTCTCGCTGAGCGCGCACAAGATGTACGGGCCGATGGGCGTGGGCGCGCTATACGTCCGGCGTCGGCGTCCGCGGGTGCGCCTGACCGCGATGATCGAGGGCGGCGGGCAGGAGCGCGGCATGCGCTCGGGCACGCTCAACGTCCCGGGCATCGTCGGGCTGGGCAAGGCGTGCGAGATCTGTGCGCACGAGATGGACAGCGAGAACGAACGGCTGCACAAGCTCCGCGTCAAGCTCGAGCAGGGCATCACGGGCAAGCTGGACCACGTGCAGATCAACGGGCACGCGGACAAGCGGCTGCCGCACCTGACGAACATTTCGTACGGGTTCGTCGAGGGCGAGAGCATGATGATGGCGATCAAGGAGATCGCCGTCAGCTCCGGTTCGGCGTGCACGAGCGCGTCGCTCGAGCCGAGCTACGTGCTCAAGAGCCTGGGAATCGGGGACGACCTGGCGCACAGCTCGCTGCGGATGAGCCTGGGGCGCTGGACGACCGAGGCCGAGATCGACTACGTGATCGACAAGGTCGTGGTCGCGGTGAAGAAGCTCCGCGAGCTGAGCCCGCTGTACGACATGCACAACGAGGGCATCGACCTGAGCAAGGTGCAGTGGGCGGCGCACTGATACAGACATTCACACCGACGAGGTGATACATGGCATACGGCGACAAAATCATCGACCACTACGAGCACCCGCGGAACGTGGGCTCGTTCGGCACGCAGAAAGAGATCAAGGAACGCTCCGACGTCGGTGTCGGGCTCGTCGGCGCGCCCGAGTGCGGCGACGTAATGCAGCTCCAGATCAAGGTGGACGACCAGGGCAACATCGAGGACGCGAAGTTCAAGTGCTTCGGGTGCGGCAGCGCCATCGCGTCGTCGTCGCTCGCGACCGAGTGGCTGAAGGGCAAGAGCCTCGACGAGGGGCTGGCGATCAAGAACACACAGATCGTCGAGGAGCTGAGCCTGCCGCCGGTGAAGATCCACTGCTCGGTGCTCGCGGAGGACGCGATCCGGGCGGCGATCGCGGATTACAAAGAGAAGAACGGGATCGAGACGGCAGACGAGCACCACCACGCCCACTGAACCCGCCGTGTCCGAAACGCCCCCGACGATCTTCTTCGACGGCGTGTGCGGGATGTGCAACCGATGGGTGGACTTCGTGATCGTGCGCGACCGTGAGCGGGTGTTCCGGTATTCGCCGCTGCAGTCGGACCATGCGCGGGCGACGCTGGTACCGCTGGGGATCGACCCAGGCGAGCTCAGCAGCATCGTGCTCGTTGAGGGCGGGCGGGCCTGGCAGAGGTCTGCGGCGGTGCTGCGGATCCTCAAACGCCTTGGCGGGGTGTGGTCGCTGCTGGGCATCCTGAGGGTGGTACCGGGCCCGATCCGGGATTGGGTGTACGGGCTGGTCTCGAAACACCGGTACCGGGTCTTCGGCAGGAGTGAGGCGTGCCGCGTGCCGACACCGGAGGAGCGGGCCCTGTTCGTGACGGACGGGCCTGAAGAGGCCGCCCCTGAACCGGCGTGAGCCGGGGTGCGTAGACTACCGCGGGTGATGGAAACCCCGTCTGTTGGAGGACTTGTCATGACGACCGAGACCAGCGCAGAGCCGACCGTGATCCTGACTGAATCCGCGGCGCGCGAGATCCGCACGATCATCGAGCAGCAGGAGCTCGCCGCTGACAAGGTGCGCCTGCGCATCGGCGTCAAAGGGGGCGGGTGCTCCGGATTCAGCTACGTGCTGGACCTGACCGAGACGGCCAAGGACTCGGACGAGGTGATGGTCCAGCACGGCATCACGCTGATCTGCGATCCCAAGAGCCTGCTCTACCTCGCGGGCACCACGATCGACTTCAAGGACGAGATCATGGGGCGCGGGTTCGTTTTCCAGAACCCCAACGCGAACACGACCTGCGGGTGCGGGTCGAGCTTCGCGGTATGAGCCCCCGTCCGGGGGATGATCATCCACAGTATCGTTCGGGCAAGGGTCTTGCCCCGCGGCTGCAAAGTCTGGTAACGTAAGACCTTCCGGCGACAGGCACGCCACCGCATCGTGGGGTGTGGGGTGCTTGGTTCGCCCATCCCGTCTCGCACGGCAGGAACGCGCGCATGAGCGAGGCAGCGACGCCCTTAGACACGGCCCAGGGGTTTGCACCGCCGACGGTGACGCAGTTCTCCGTCTTCCTGACCAACAAGGTCGGGAAGATGCTCGACCTGGTCGAGAACTTTGAGGACTCGCCGTGTCAGATCTGTGCGCTCTCGGTGCACGAGGCGTCAGACCACGCCGTGGTGCGGATCATCGCGAACTGCGCCGCGAACGCGAAGAAGATCCTGCAAGAGGACAAGCTCCCGTTTTCCGAGCACGACGTGCTGGTGGTGGAGCTTGATTACGGGCACTCGCTGAGCGGGCTGTGCCTGAGCCTGCTCGGAGCGGAGTTGAACATCGCGTTCGCGTACCCGCTGATGCTCAAGCCCAACGGCAAGCCGACGATCGCGCTGGCGGTGGACGACCCGACGCTGGCGGGGCAGATCCTGCGTCGCAAGGGGTTCAGGCTGCTGGGCGAGGCGGATCTGCCGCAGTTCTGAGGGTCCCTCCGGGCGCCGGCTGCAGGTTTGTACACGCTTGCGCTTCGCCCCGTGACCTCGTCGGGATCATGACGGGGCATGCCGCCGGGAGCGTCCGTTCCTGTAAACTGGCGAGGAGCCTCGATCGCGTGTTTGGGCTCGGCGCCGGCACGCCCCCATACTCCAGGAGACACCCATGACCCGTTCCACGACCTTGCGTCTCGGCCTTGCAATCAGCCTCACCTCCGTCGCGGGCCTCGCGGTCGCGGGCCCCGATGGGCACGCGAAGCATGCCGATCATCACGCCGCGTCGCACCACACGCCGCTGAGCGAGCTTGTGCCGTTCGAGCAGCCCGAGTTGTGGGTCGGGTCCGAGGCGCCTGAGCTGGCGATCGCGAAGTTCTACAAGGGCGAGTCTGTGCACGAGTTTGAGAAGGGCCACGTGTACGTGGTCGAGTTCTGGGCGACGTGGTGCGGCCCGTGCATCCGGGCGTTCCCGCACCTGTCCGAGCTTCAGGAGGAGCACGCGGGCGACGTCACGTTCATCGGCGTGAACATCTGGGAATCCTCGCGCCGGCGCGATGAGCCGCAGGCGCAGCGGATCGAGCGCGTGGGTGATTTCGTCGAGGGCCAGGGCGACAAGATGGGCTACACCGTCGTGGTCGAGCAGGATGCGCGGATGGCTGAGCTCTGGATGAAGCCGGCCGGGAAGAACGGCATCCCCGCGGCGTTCATCGTGGACGGGCGCGGCAAGGTCGCGTGGATGGGCCACCCGATGCAGATGGACGAGCCGCTGGGCAAGATCGTGAAGAACGAGCACGACTATGCCGCCGACGCGAAGACCCTCCAAGAGCAGTCGTACCTTTCGCAGGTCTATCGCGCGTTCGTCATGGGCGTGCAGTCGGACGACGAACACGAGGCTGCCCGCGGCTACGAGATCGGCGACGCCATGGCCCGCGAGTTGGCAAGCCAAGACGCGGGCCTGCTCAACTCGCTCGCGTGGACCGCCGTGGACGACAAACGGATCACCCACCGCGACCTCGATTTCGCGTACCGCATCGCCAACATGGCCGGCGAGGCGTCCGAGTGGAACGACCCGATGATCCTGGACACGGTCGCGGTCGCGGCGTACAAGGTCGGCGAGGTCGCCCGCGCCATCGAGCTCGAAGAGAAGGCGATCTCGCTCGCTGACGACGACGGGCTTCGCGAGTCGCTCGAGAAGCAGCTTGAGGAGTTCAAGAGCGGCGGGTAACGCCCGGGGAAATCACCCTGCGGCAACCGGCAACGCGGCCAGGTCGTGCTCGGCATCGAGCGCCGCCTGGCACCCCATGCCCGCTGCGGTGATCGCCTGGCGGTACTTCGCGTCCGCGACGTCGCCGGCGGCGTAGACCAGCGGGATGTTCGTGCGGCTGGACCGGTCGCTCAGCGCGAGGTACCCGGCGTCGTCGAACGCAAGACTGGTTTCGCGGATAAACCCGGTCGCGGGTGTGTGTCCGATCGCGACGAAGAGGCCGCTGATTTCGAGCTCGGAGCGGTCACCGGTGCGGGTGTCTTCGAGGGCGATGGCGCGGATCTTCTCGCCGTGCTCGGTCTGCTGGCCCAGCACATCCACGACGGTGCTGTGCCAGACGACCTCGGCGTTGGGCTGACTCAGGAACCGCTCCTGCATGACCTTGGACGCACGGAGCTCGCCGCGTCGGTGGATGACAGAGACCTTGGACGCGAACTTGGTGAGGTAGGTCGCTTCTTCCATCGCGGTGTCGCCGCCGCCGACGACGGCGAGGTGCTTGCCGCGGAACATGGGCAGGGCACCGTCGCAGACCGCGCACGCGCTGACCCCCCCACCGGCCATCGCGAGGCGCAGCTCGCTCTCGAGCCCGAGCCAGTTGGCGGTGGCGCCGGTGGCGATGATGACCGCCTGGGTGCGCACGGGCTTGCCGCCCGAGGTGTGCAGCACGTGCGGCGTCGAGCCATCGGAGAGTTCGAGGCGTTCGATGTCCTCGCCGACGATTGTCGTGCCGAACCGCTCGGCCTGCTTCTGGAACATGCCCATCATCTCGGGCCCGGCGACGCCATCGGGGAACCCCGGGTAGTTCTCGACGTCGGTCGTGAGCATGAGCTGCCCGCCCGGGAGGACCGGGCCCGGGTTTGCTTTGGGGACGCCGACGTAGACGACGGGGTCGAGCTGGGCGCGGGCGGCGTAAATCGCCGCGGTCCACCCGGCGGGCCCGGACCCGATGATGACAACCTTGTGGATCTGTTCGTTCGTCTGATCGCTCACGCGCTGGCTCCGTTCTCACGAGGAGGGAGGCTGAACCCGCCGCCGCCCCAGTCTGTTCCCATGTGGTCCGAGGGCGATGGTATCGTGGCGTCCGGCCGGGACCGACACGCGGTGAGCGCGAAAAAACACGGCTGCCCGAGGGGGCAGCCGTGCGAAGGTGAGTCTTGATAGGGCGGCCCGCGTTGCGGGAACGCTCAGCCCGCAGTGTTCGTCCGGGCGGAGCTGTCCAGACCACGGCGGGCATCGTCGGTTCCCGTTTCGGTGGCGTCCTCGAAGTCCGTCCGGCGGAAGAACCGGCTGGGCTTGGCGTCGTTGAGGCGCTCGTGCAGCTTGTTGAGCGACTCCTCGACCACCTGGCGGACACGCTCACGCGAGATGCCGATCTCGGCAGCGATCTCCTTGAGCGTCAGCGGCTCGGACCCGTCGAGCCCGAAACGCATCCGCAGGATCTCCGCCTCGCGGTCGTCGATCGTCTCGAGCAGCCTGCGAAGCACGTCGAGCTCCTCGGTCCGCAGCGAGTTCTCGTCGGGCGTACCGCCCTTGGAGTCGGCGATCAGCTCGCCGAGCCCGATCAGGTCGCCGTTGGCACCAACGGGCTCCTGCGACGGGGCCTTGAAGGCCTTGACAGCCCGCTTGATGATCTTGACCTTCTTGAGGGGCAGCTCCATGACCTCGGCGAGCTGCTCCATGCTCGGCGGGTGCCCCAGCTCGGCTTCGAGCTTGCGGGAGTGGAGCTTCCACTTCGCGATCAGCTCGACCATGTAGGCCGGGATGTGGATCGGCTGGGTCGCGTTGATGAGCGCCCGCTTGATCGCCTGCTTGATCCACCAACTGCCGTAGGTGCTGAACCGTGCGCCTTGGGCGGGGTCAAACCCCTCCACAGCACGCAGCAGCCCGATGTTGCCCTCCTCGATGAGGTCCGACAACGGCAGCCCGCGGTTGGTGTAATGCTTGGCGATCGAGACGACCAGCCGGAGGTTCGCGCGGATCATCCGCTCTCGAGCCGCCGGACAGTTGTCGTTGATGATGGCCCACCCCAGCTCGCGCTCCTCTTCAGGAGTCAGCAGCGGGGTCCGATTAATCTCGCGGAAGTAGACCTGCAGGTCGGACTGAACGCCCCGACTCGCGGACCTCCGGCTTGTACTAATTCCACTCACCTTCTACCCACCTCTCTCCGCGGCAAGCGCCGTCGGACAGACTCTCTCACGGGCCGAAACACATTCGGGCCCGCAACTCCGTTCGCGAGTCTATCCGAAAAGTTCCATCGGTTGCGCAGAAAACGCCCTCTAGTCGGGGGTTTTCGTATACGAATTTGTGGTTCGATTCGCCGCCGACTGGATCGGATCTATCGTTTGGCTCGGAATGTCGATGAAGTGATCGGGCGATCGGACCTTTTGGTTGCCCGGGTATGTATTCCTGTTTTGTTCGGCACACCCCCTTTCGGGTGCCCTGGAGCCCAGATGGACCGCGACCTCTCACGCCTTTTGGAGGAGTGGCCGTACGAGCCCGGGCGGATCAACGTCCGGCTTATCCGGGGCGACGGGGGCGACCCCCTCGTCCAGGTCCGCCTGGACCTCGGGATCCTCCAGATGAGCGTGGACGGGCGTCCTGAGGGCCCCCGCGGGCCCGACGCTCCGAGCGTCCTCGAGATCCACGAGGGGCGGGCTGACGAGCTCTCGATGGTGGAGGACGACGAGGATGGGCCCACGACGCCTCCCGTGCCGGACCCCGAGGGGCTGGGGCTGACACCCGAGGAGTGCCGGGCTCTCCGCGAGGAGGCGATGCAGTACGCCCACCGGTATGTGGCGTTGCTGGTGCTCGAGGACTTCGAAGGGGTGGTCCGCGACACGACGCGGAACCTGCGGGTGGTTGAGCTGCTCAGCGAGCACGCGAAATCGGACGGGGACAAGAACTCGCTCGAGCCGCAGCGGGCGTACCTGCTGATGATGCGCGCCCGGGCGCGCGCGAGCCTGGCGATGAAGGACGGTGAGCCGCGCGCGGCGCTGCTGGCGATCGACGAGGGGCTCGACGAGCTGCGGGCGTGCTTCGAGGGGCAGGGGCAGGGCGAGGCGTTCGAAGCATCCAAGGAAGCGAGCGTGCTGCGGGGCATGCGCGAGGCGCTGGTGCCCAAGCTGCCCGTGAGCCAGCGGGCCGAGCTGCGGACGCGGCTGGACGAGGCGCTGGCGAGCGAGAACTACGAACTCGCGGCGATCCTCCGCGACGAATTGCGGATGCTGCCCGAGTAGCGGTCACTCCGCGTCGGGCGCGGTGAGCCTTGCTTCCAGGCTCGCGGCGAGCGCCTCGGCGACGGCGGACTCTTCCACAAACGCCTCGTCGGCACCGAGCTCCTTAGCGAACTGAGCGACCTGCATAAGCGAGGCGCGCACGGTGATGTGGATCTCCGGGCGCAGCGAGCGGACCAGACGCACGCCGCGGAAGACGGCGTCGCCGTCGGGCATGGTGAAGACAACGATCTGGGCGTGCTCGATGCCGGCGTTCTCGAGGACCTCGGGGTTGGTGACGTCGCCGTAGAGGATCGGCACCCCGAGCTCTGCTTCGCGCCAGACGGTGCGGGCGTTGAGTTCGACGACGGTGTACCCGACGCCGATCGATTCGAGCTTCGCGGCGCAGGAGCGCCCCACGGGCCCGAACCCGGCGATGATGACGCGCGTGGGGCGTTTGGTCCCCTCGCCGTCCGCATCGAGCAGCGCCGGGTGGTCCGCGATGGTGGGCACGCTGAACCAGGGCGAGGGCGGGATGCGCCCGAATCGGCGCGCGATGGCGGCGCCGTGCTCGATCGACCAGGGCGTGATGACGAGCGTCGCGACGACCGCTGCGATGACGACGCCCTCGGTGTCAGGCGAGATCAGCCCGAGCGACGCCGCCACCGTGAGCACGAGCAGGGAGAACTCGCCGCCCTGCCCGAGGGCGAGCCCGGTGCGCACGGCGACGGTCGATGCGGCGCCCGCGGCCCAGGCGGTCGCGGCGATGATCACGGCCTTGATCGTCGGGATGACGACGATCGCCGCCAGCACGACCCACCACGACGAGAGCACTGTCTGCGGGTCCACGCGCATGCCGACGACGGTGAAGAAGACGGCCATGAACAGGTCGCGCAGCGGCGTGATCTGCCCGGAGATGTGGTGGCGGAAGGGGGTCGAGCTGAGCAGGAACCCCGCGATGAAGGCGCCGAGCTCGGGGCTGAGCCCGGCGGCGCCCGTCAGGACGGCGGCGCCGAGGGCTGCCGCGGCGGCCACGACGAGCATCAGTTCCTGGTTCCCCCCCGCCGCCACGAACCGCATCACCCGCGGCAGCAGCAGCCGCCCCACCACGACGAGCAGCCCGACAGCGCCGACCGCGATGAGTGCCTGCGCCGCCGCGGCGCCGAGGTCGATCGGCTCGCCGCCCTCGCCCTCGCCGCCCTGCATGGTCGCGAGCACGGGCAGCGCCGCGAGCATGCCAACCACGAGCAGGTCCTGGATGAGCAGGATGCCGACGCTGGTGCGGCCGTGGGCCTCGAACAGCTCGCGGCGGGCCTGGAAGAGACGCAGGACCACGGCGGTCGAGGACATGCTCAGCGCCATGCCCACCGCGAGTGCGCCCGCGAGCGGCAACGTCATCGCCAGCCCGAGACCGGTGACGACGGCAGCGCTGAGGACGGTTGAGACGGCGCCGATGGTGATGATCGCGACGGCGCCGCGCCGCATCGCGGACAAGTCCAGGTGCATGCCGATTGAGAACATGAGCAGCACCGTCGCGATCGAGGTGATCTCCTCGATGCGACCGGTGTCGGCGACGAGCCCGAGACCGTGGGGCCCGAAGAGGATGCCGGCGATGAGGTACCCGGGGATCTCCGCGACGCGGAGGCGCGAGAGGGCTATCGCCGTCACGCCCGCGCAGGCGAGGATGACGAGCAGGTCGATCGCGATGCCGCCGGCACCACCAGCAGCGAGTGTGAGGGTCACTTGGTCACCCCTCGCCCGTCCGGGCGGTGCGTTGGCGTTTGACGTGCACGCTCAGGAGGGTGAGGTCCGCGGGTGTCACGCCCTCGAGACGCCCGGCCTGGCCGAAGGTCGCGGGGCGGAAAGTGGAAAGTGCCGAGCGGGCCTCGGCGCGGAGGCCTTCCATCACGGCGTAGTCGAGCCACTCGGGGAGCGGGCGACGCTCCATGGACGCGGTTCGCTTGATCGAGGCGAGCTGTCGGGTGACGTAGGCGTCGTAGCGCCGGTCCGCGTGGACCGAGCGCCAGATCGGTTCGGGGGCGGTGATCTCGGGCAGGGCGGCGCGGAGGTCATCCCACGCGAACGCCGGGCGGCGGACGGCGAGGGCGAGCGGGTCCGGGCCCACGCGGGCGGTGTCGATGGCTTGGTGGATGGCGGCCTTTGCGGCGCGGCGCTGGGCGAACGCCGCCTGGCGCTGGCGGCCGAGTTCGGTCGTGCCGAGCAGCCCCAGCTCGTCGGCGATCGGCGTGAGCCGGTCGGGCGCGTTGTCGGCGCGCAGCAGCAGCCGGTGCTCGGCCCGGCTGGTGAACATGCGGTAGGGCTCGACGGGGCGCTTGGTGACGAGGTCGTCCATGAGAACGCCGATGTAGGCCTGGTCGCGACCGAGTACGAATTCGCCCTGGCCCGCGACGAACCGGGCGGCATTCACGCCCGCGACGAGCCCCTGGGCGGCGGCTTCTTCGTAGCCGCTGGTGCCGTTGATCTGGCCCGCGAGGAAGAGGCCCTCGACAAGCTTTGTCATGCCGGTCGCGAAGATCTGGTGGGGCATCACCGAGTCGTACTCGACGGCGTAGCCGTACTGCGCGACCTCGGCACGCTCGCACCCGGGCATGGATCTGACCAGGTCGAGCTGCACGTCGGCGGGCAGGCTCGTCGCGATGCCGTTGCAGTAGACCCAGTCGGTTTCGTGTGATTCGGGCTCGAGGAAGATGCCGTGCTCGGCGCGGTCGGCGAAGCGGACGACCTTGTCCTCGATGCTCGGGCAGTAGCGCGGGCCGGAGGATTTGATCTGGCCGGTGAACATCGGGGCGCGGTCGAGGTTCGCGCGGATCAGGTCGTGGATCGCGGGGGTGGTGCGCGTGCGCCGGCACTCGGTCTGGGGGATCAGGGGGAAGCGGTCGCAGGCGACGCCGCCGGCGGACCATCCGGCCGGGGTGAGTTCGGAGAAAGGCGTCGGGTCCTCGTCTGGTGGCTCGACTTCGAGCGTCCCCCAGGCGATCGAGCCCTTGTGCAGGCGCGGCGGCGTGCCGGTCTTGAGGCGGCCGAGCTCGAACCCGAGGCGGCCGAGGGTCTCGGAGATGGGCGAGGCGGCGGGCTCGCCCTCGCGACCGCCGGGGGTCTGGTCGGTGCCGCGGTGCATGAGCCCGCGCATGAAGGTGCCGGTGGTGACGACGACCGCGCCGGCGTCGATCCGCCCGACGCCCGAGACGACCACGCCGCGGAGCCGGGCGTTCCCGTAGCCCCCCCCACCCTCGGC
>BQJQ01000049.1 GCA_021604785.1 Phycisphaeraceae bacterium | reverse complement strand
CAAACAGACGCCCCCACGCCGCCGTCTCCCCCGCGATCCTCGCCGCCCTCGCGGGCCTGCTCGCCTCCGGGTGCGCCAGCCCGATCCAGGAGCGGACGCAGGCCGAGCTCCGCCGCGCCGCGACCTCGACGCTCAAGCGTCAGATCGCCGAGGCCGACCAGCGGACCGCGCCCCGCGAACTCGCGTTGGACGAGGACCTCTCGCGCCTCGAGATCCGCGACGAGCACCTCGACGAGATCGCCAAGGACTACTCCGTGCCCGGGTACCTCGAACGCCTCCGCGCCGGCGCCACCGAGGGCACCGACCCCATCCACGCGCTACTCGGCGAAAACCTCTACGGCGAATCCCCCACCGCCGTCCCGCTCTCGCTCTACCGCGCGGTGTCGGCGTCGGTCGAGCACTCGCTGGATGTCGAGCACGCGCGCTACGAGCCGGCGATCCGCGAGGCCGAGCTTGTCGCTGCCGAAGCCGCCTTCGACTGGACGCTCAACTCGTCCGTCACGTGGGAAGACCAGGACACCCCCCAGGCAGGCCCGGGGTTCCTCATGCTGGGCCCGACACGCAGCTCGAACCAGTCCGTCACCGGCTCCGCCGGCGTCTCGCGCGACCTCACCACCGGCGGCTCGGTCGGGCTCTCCCAGTCCGTCCGTTACTTCGACGAGCGCGGCAGCGCCTTCGGCAGCGTCGGAGACCCCAACCCCTCGGGCACCGTCCAGTTCGACTTCGAGGTCAACCAGCCCCTGCTCCGCGGCTTCGGGTCCGAGACCAACCTCGCCGAGATCCGCGTCGCCCGCAACGCCGAGCGCGGCTCCATCTCGGGCCTGCGTGACCAGCTCATCACCACCGTCACCGACGTCGAGGACGCCTACTGGGACCTCGTCCAGGCGTACAACGAGCTGGTCATCCGCGTCCGCCAGCTTGAGCGCGGCGAGCGCATCCGCGATGACATCAAGGCCCGGCGCGTCCTCGACGCCCGCCAGGCGCAGGTCGCCGACGCCGTCGCGACCACCGAGCGCCGCCGGGCCGACGTGCTCCGCGCCCGCACCACCCTCCGACGCGCCTCGGACCGGATGAAGTCCCTCATCAACGACCCCGAATTGCCCGTGGGCGGCGAGTTGCTGCTCATCCCCGCCGACGCGCCCACCGCGGGCGACTACCGGTTCTCGCTCGCCGACGCGCTGTCCGAGGCGATCGCCTCGCGCCCCGACATCGAGCAGGCGATCCTGAACATCGACGACGCGTCCATCCGCGAGGTCGTCGCGAAGAACGCCTCGCTGCCGCGCCTGGACCTGCAGGCCCGGCTCACGCTCATCGGGTTCGACGAGGACGTCTCGGGCGCGTACGACCGGTCGGTCGAGTCCGAGTTCATCGACAACTTCCTGCTCGGCGTCGAGTTCTCCCAGCCCATCGGCAACCGTGCGGGCGAGGCCAACCTCCGCCGTGCGCGCCTCGGGCGCCTCCAGTCGGTCGTCGCCTTCCGGCGCACCGTCCAGAACGCCGTGCTCGATGTGAAGAACTCGCTGAACAACGTGGTGATCAACCACGAGCTGATCTCCCAGGCCCGCCTCAGCCGCATCGCCCAGGCCGAAGCCCTGCGGACGCTGCTGGTCGACAAGGAGTTCGGGCAGGAAGGATTCAGCGTCACCCGCCTGGACCTCGAGCTGAACCAGCAGGACGCGCTGGCAGCCGCCGAGATCGAGGAGATCCGCGCCGTGGTGGACTACAACCGCGCCATCGCCGACCTCCACCGCGCCACGGGCACCGCCCTCGAGCGCAACCGCATCGACTTCATCGTCCCCGATGTCAACCAGATCGAGCCGGGCAACCGCGCGCTCGATTACCGGCTGAACGAGGGCGACTGATGGCGGGCGCCGCTCGCGTGATGGGCGGACCCGAGGCGATCGCCCAGGGCGTGCGCACGCTCCGCGCCGGCGGCGTCGTCGCCTTCCCCACCGAAACCGTCTACGGCCTCGGCGCTAACGCGCTCGACGCGGACGCCGTCGCCCGCGTCTTTGCGCTCAAAGATCGCCCCAGCGACAACCCGCTGATCGTGCACGTCGCCGACACCGCGATGGCGCAGCGCGTCGTCGCGGACTGGCCCGAGGACGCGCGCCGGCTCGCCGAGCGGTTCTGGCCCGGCCCGCTCACGCTCGTGCTGCCCAAAGCGCCCGGCGTGCCCGATAGCGTCACCGCGGGCGGCACCACCGTCGGCGTACGCGCCCCGGCGCACCCGCTCACCCTCGCCCTCATCGAAGCCTTCGGCGGCCCCCTCGTCGGTCCCAGCGCCAACCGCTCCGGCCGCGTCAGCCCGACGACCCCCGAGCACGTCGCCGACGCCTTCGCCGGCGAGGACTTGCTCGTCCTCGACGGCGGCGCCTGCACCCGCGGCATCGAATCAACCGTCCTCGACCTCACCGCCGACCCACCCCGCGTGCTCCGACCGGGGGTCATCACGCCCGGTGAGATCGCCGCGGTCCTCGGTCGCCCGGTCGAGACGGACGCCGGTGCCGACTCGGCGGGCGCCCCAGAGCGTGCCCCCGGGCGCCTCGGCCCCCACTACCGACCACGCTCGGATACTTGGCTCGTTCCGCCCAGCGAGACGCTCGCACCAGCGCTGTTCGCGAGGCCCAAGGTTGTTCTTTCCACGGGGGGCAGAGCGCGAGGTTGGAACATCGAGCATGTCTTTGGAATCATCGTGCATGAGATCCAGATGCCCAGGACCGCAAGGGAATACGCTGCTCGCCTCTATGCCGCCTTGCACGAAGCCGATCAACACGGATGCGTGATCGTGATCGAGGAACCTCCTGATGCAGACGACTCGGAGTATCTCACGACAGACCAGCCCTCGCGGGCTCTTTGGGCCGCCATCCACGAACGCTTGCTGAGAGCCGCGACTCCAATCGAGCCATGATGGCTACCTCACATGGCACCGGGATTGGCCCTCAGATCCAGCGTCTATCGTGCCGATCTGATGTCCATGCCAAACGCCACCGCCGAAACCACCCCCCTTGTTCGAGGGAATGCCCCGATGCCCGACAAAGTGACCATCGCCCTCGCCCCCGGTGACGGCATCGGCCCCGAGATCATGAACGCCTGCCTCCGCATCTTCCACGAGGCCGGCGTCTCGGATCACGTCGAGTTCGAGCCCGTCGAGATGGGGCAGTCCGTGTTCGCCCAAGGCGAGTCGCGCGGCATGACCGACGAAGCCGTCGAGTGCATCGAACGCTGCGGCATCCTCTACAAGGGCCCGATGGGCACCCCCATCGGAGGCGGCGGCAAGTCGATCAACGTCACCCTCCGCAAGACGTTCGGCGCCTTCGCGAACCTGCGTCACTTCCAGTCGCTGCCGGGTGTGGACACCGTCTTCTCCCGCGCGGGCGTGCCGGTGGACATGTACATCGTCCGCGAGAACGTCGAGGACACCTACGGCGGCGTCGAGCACCGCGTCACCAACGATGTGATGGAATGCAAGCGCCTCATCTCCGCGCCCGGGTGCGACCAGGTGCACGAGTTTGCTTTCCAGACCGCCAAACGCCTGGGCATCACCGAGGTGCAGTGCGGGCACAAGGCGAACATCATGAAGCTGACCGACGGGCTCTTCCTGTCGCGCTTCCGCACGGTGGGCGAGGACTACCCCGACATCGAGAAGGGCGACGTCATCATCGACGCGCTGTGCATGAACCTCGTGCTCAAGCCGCAGACGTACCGCATGATCGTGCTGCCGAACCTGCAGGGCGACATCGTGTCTGACCTTGCTGCGGGGCTCGTCGGCGGGCTCGGGTTCGCGCCCAGCGCCAACATCGGCGACCAGATCAGCATCTTCGAAGCCGTCCACGGCACCGCGCCCGATATCGCGGGCAAGGGCGTCGGCAACCCGACGAGCCTGCTGCTCTCGGGCATCATGATGCTCCGCCACGTGGGCCTGCTCAAGCGGGCGGCGGTCATCGAGAACGCCCTGCTCGCCACCCTCGAGCACGGCGTCCACACGGGCGACTTCGGCGACCCCGAGACCGACCCCGTCGGGACCGAAGCCTTCGCCGACGCGATCATCGACCACCTGGGCATGCAGCCCAGCGAGCAGGAAGCCAAGCCAGTGCCCACGCACGATGTGCTCAACTTCACGCCCCCGGTCCGACCGAGCGTGAACGAACTCATGCAGACCTTCACGCAGGTCCAGTCGCACGTGGTCGGGTGCGACGTGTCGATCGAGACGACGATCACGCCCTTGGAGCTCGCGTCCAAGCTCGAGCGGCTCGCCGCGGGCACGCCGTACAAGCTGACCATGATCTCCAACCGGGGCACGCAGGTCTGGCCCTCGGGCTCGCCCTACACCGAATTGGTCAATTCCCAGCGGGTGCGGTTCGAGATCGAGGACAAGCACCTGGTCGGGCGGATCGGGCAGGGGCCGACGGTGCACCTGCTCGGGCGGATCGCCGAGAAGTTCACGATCGTCGGGTTTCTGCCGCTGCGGGAGTACGACGGCGAGCGTGGGTTCTCGCTGGCCCAGGGGCAGTAACCCCGAGCCGCTCCCAATTTCCGATCACACCCCGAACTCGCGGGGGCACACCCCGGGTGTTTTTCGGACGCCGCGGGCAAGGTCTGCCCACTCCAAGCCCGCTATCGGGTGAACATCCGCCGGTTTGGGCGGTAGAGTTGTGCATGATTAAGACCATCGCCATCTCCGCGCTCGCCCTGTGTACTTCCGTCGCGTCCGCCCAGGTTTCCGCGACCCGGGCGGCCACCCAGCTCGAGTGGCGTCAGGACCTGGACTACCTCGCCCAGCGCCTGCCCGAGGTCCACCCGGACCCGTTCGCGAACATCTCCGAGGAAGAATGGCGCGGGGCCGTTTCGGACCTCCGCGATGAGATTATCTCCCTCTCCGAGGGGCAGACGACCTTCGAGATCTGCAAGCTCATCGCGATGCTCGGCGACCAGAACACGACCGCCGACGTTGGCATCCCGATGAACCTCGCCCCGATCCTCCCGGTGAAGTTCACCCGCCTCTCGGACGGCATCTACATCATCGCCGCCACCGGGCGACACAAATCCGCGATCGGCAAGCGGGTCTTGAGCATCGGCGGCGTCCCGATCGAACTGCTCGAGGAACGCGTCAGCGAGCTCGTCCCCTGGGACAACGAATCCACCCGGCGGACGGTCGTCACCGATTACATGCACTTCCCGGCCGCGCTCCGCGTCGCCGTCGGCCTCGACATGCGGGCCGGCATCCTCCTCGAAGTCGAAAAAGACGGCGAGCCCGTGATGCGCCAGCTCAACTCGATCCCCTTCGGCGGGACGCACCAGTGGAACTCGTGGCTGGCAACGTCCGACGTCCCCTTGCCCGTCGCGTTCCAACTCGCCCAGGCGCCGTACTCATCGAGCCTCATGCCGATGGACAGCGCCATGTTCATTTCCTACGCCGAGCCCGCCTCGTATGAGGAATACCCGTTCGAATCGTTCGCGTCGGACGTCCTCAACGACGCCGGCGAGCACAACGCGACGCGTGTCGTCATCGACCTCCGCTTCAACGCCGGAAGGGCCCCCTCGGTCATCGACCCGCTGCTCAACGAGCTCCAGGGACGCGGGTATTTCGAACGCCCCGGCAGTGTCGCCGTCCTCATCGGGCGCAGCACCGCCGGCTCGGGCGCCACCGATGCTCAGCGTTTGCGAGAACTCGGCGCCGTCATCGTCGGCGAGCCCACCGGGGGAAACCCGTTCGGGTTTCGCGGTCGTGAGGACATCGTGCTGCCCAGGTCGAACATGCGCATCGCGTGCTCCACCGAGGATCGCCCGCCCTACGACGGCGACCGCCCGAGCTCCGTCGAGCCCGACGTGCTCGTCCCCTGGTCGTCCAAAGACATGTTCGGTGCGAAGGACCCCGCCCTCGAAGCCGCGCTGAAGTACGCCCCCGAGAACCCGCCCGGCGAGGGCTGAGCCCGGGTCATCCCCGCGCGGGCGGCGTCCGGTGCAGGGGCTCCACGGTCCCGTCCTCGTGCTCGATCAGGATCAGGTCCGCCTCGTTCAAAAACAGCCCGTGGTCCACGATCCCGGGGATGTCGTTGAGCGTCGTCGCGAGGTCCTCGAGGTCCTCGTTGCCGTCGAGCGAGACGTCCAGGATGAGGTTCCCGTTGTCGGTGATGAAGTAATCACCGTTGTACCCCACGCGGACGACGCCGTTGAGCCCGAGCTCGCGGATCGCGTTGCGGGTGGGCGTCATGCCGAAGGGCATGATCGCGATGGCGAGCGTCGCCTGCGAGCCGATCTGCTCGGCGACCTTCCGCTCGCCCACCATGAAGACAGTCCGCTCGCTCGCCCAGCAGAGCATCCGCTCGCGGGTCACCGCGCCGCGCGAGCCCTTGAGCACCCGCATCTTCCGGTCCACCTCGTCGGCGCCGTCGATGAGCAGATCGAGCTTCTCGAGCAGCGCAAAGTCCGCGATCGTCAGCCCGACCTCGCGGGCCAGCGCCTCGGCCGCCTCGGACGCGCACACGCACTCGACCTTGAGCCCCGTGAGACGCACCCGGTCGGCCAGCGCCCGGATGCCCCGCGCGGCCGTCCGCCCGGCCCCGAGTCCGATGACCATGCCGTTCCGGACCGACTCAAGGGCGGCCTCGGCCAACGCGTCGCCAACCCCTTGCTCACTCAAAGCGGATCCCCTGTGCCAGATCAAATTTCTCTCCAAAGTTCGTCGTGCAGGTCTGGCGTCGCATGTACGCCTTCCAAGCGTCCGACCCGGACTCGCGCCCGCCGCCGGTGTCCTTCTCGCCCCCGAACGCGCCGCCGATCTCGGCCCCGCTCGTCCCCAGGTTCACGTACGCGAGCCCGCAGTCGCTGCCCGCGCCCGACGGGTCCAAGAACCGCTCCGCCGAGCGCACCGAGCCGGCGAAAATCGCCGAGCTCAGCCCCTGGTCCACCGCGTTGTTGAGCGCGATCGCGTCGTCCAACTCACGGTAAGTGAACACGTAGAGAATCGGTGCGAACGTCTCCTCCCGTGCCACAGGCAGGTCGTTACTCCCCGGGGCACGCACAACGGTAGGCGTCACGAACGCCCCGCCCAAGCCGGTCTCCGCACGCCCGCCGCCGGTCAGAATCTCCCCGCCCTGTTCCTTCGCCGCCGCCACCGCCTGGTCGAACGCCTGCGCCGACGCCTCGTTGATCAACGGGCCCACCAGCGTCCCCTCAGCGACCGGATCCCCGATCCGCACCGTCTCGTACGCCTTGACCAGCTTCTCACAGAACGCGTCCGCGACCGACTCATGAATAATCAACCGGCGCGTCGAGGTGCACCGCTGCCCGCACGTGCCCACCGCGCCGAACACCACGCCCTTGAGCGCCAGGTCCAGGTCCGCGTCGGGCTCGACGATCGTCGCGTTGTTCCCGCCCAATTCGAGCAACGTCCGCCCGAGCCGCCCCGCGACCGCCTGCCCGACGTGCCGACCCATGCGGCACGACCCCGTCGCGCTGATCAAGGGCAGACGCCGGTCCGCGATCATCCGCTCGCCGACCTCGTCGTCCGTCCCGATCACAAGCTCGAACACGCCCGGGTGCCCCAGACGCTCGGCGACACGGTTCGCAATCTCGTTCGTCGCGATCGCCGTCAGCGGCGCCAGCAGGCTCGGCTTCCACACGATCGCGTCGCCGGCCACCGCGCCGAGCATCGCGTTCCACCCCCACACCGCGTTCGGGAAGTTGAACGCCGTGATCACCCCGATCGGGCCCAGCGGCAACCACTGCTCGCGCATCGCGTGCATCGGCCGCTCACTCGGCATCGTGATCCCGTGCAACTGCCGGCTCAGCCCGACCGCGAAGTCGGCGATGTCCACCGTCTCCTGCACCTCGCCGATGCCCTCGGCCAGGATCTTGCCGACCTCCATCGCGACGAGCCTGCCCAGGTCATCCCGGTGCGCGCGCAATTCGTTGCCGATCTCGCGGACCACGTCGCCCCGCTTGGGCGCGGGGATGGCCCGCCAGCGTATGAACGCCTCGCCGCTACGTGCGATGGTCTTTTCGTACGAGTCCGCGGTGTCAAGCCTCACGCCCGCAATGGTCTTGCCGGTCGCGGGGTTGACCGAGCCGACGGCCCCGTCACGCACCTCCGTCCCGCCGTCGTACCCCGCGATGATCCGCGGGTGATCCGCGATGCCAAGCCGGTCAAAGAGCGCGTCAGCCATGCCCCGACTCTATGCACCCGCCCGACGCCGCCGGGCGCTGACACGATGTCGGGTCAATCGGGGCCGGGCAGGTCACGCAGGAACGCGCACAGCCGCTCCGCCGTCGGGCTCTGGGCGTCGCGGACGTACGCCCCGCTCACACCGCACGCCGCCGCGAGGCATTCTTCGAGCCCCAGCCCCCCGCACTGTGCAAACGCGAACCCGCCGTTGAAATGATCGCCCGCGCCCGTGGAAAGCTTCGGCGCGCTCGTGAAGGGCCCGTCGAACCACGCCGAAGCGCCGGACGCGTCCGCCGCCGCCGCCCCCTGGCGAGGGTGAACGACAACACACTCGATGCCCATCGCCGCGCGGATCGACTCGGCTGTCGCACGCACCGCCGTCCCGAGCGCGGCGTTGTGCGAGTCATCGAACGGCTCGGCCCCCGCGACGCGCGCAATCCGCTCGCTCTCGGCCAGGTTCAGCCCCAGCGTCACCGGGCACACCGCGTCAAGCTCGCGGATCAGCCCGATCGCCCGCGCGATGTCCTCGTCCGTGCGCTTCGCCGGGTCGCACAGGTCCAGAAAGACCCGCCGCTGCGCCGCGTCGCGCTCCATGCCCGAGAGCACATCATCGATCAGCCCGCGCCAGATCCCCTCGACGCCGACCATCATCACCCAGTTCACGATGCCCACCACGCGCGTTCCCCGCACCATCTCGCGGACGCCGTCGAGCCCGAACCGGGCACGCAGCACCTCCCACGTCGGCCGCTGCACGTTCGCCGGCTTGCCCAGCATCACCTTGCCGTCGCTGAACTCGAGCGCGTCGGTCAGCCCCGGCGGCGCGATCGAGTGCACCGCGTGGCACCGGGCCGCGAAGGGCTCGAAGATCGGGTCCAATGCCCGCGCGTCGTCCTCGCGCCCGACGCACCCGATGTACGTCACCCGCGCCCCCAGTTGCCCCATCGCCCCCGCCAGCAGCGGCCCGTTGCCCCCGAACCGACGCTCGGTGACCGCGATCTCGACGTTCGAGCTTCTCCCCGCTGCCGAGGCAACCCGCGCGCCGAACGCCGGGATGTCCGCGATCGCATCAAAGTCGCCCGGCGCGAGCGACCGGCGCCGGTCCACCACGCGCGCAATCGTGTCGATAAACCCGTCGAACCCGACCAGCGCCCCGCACGACGCCGCCTCCGTGCGCGCGAACGCCTCCAACGCATCCGCAGCGGACCCGGCAATCTCGGCTCGCGATCGTTCCATGGCGTCAAGCGTAGACTCCCGCCCGCGGGCCCGAAACCGCTTGCCCGCTGACCCGGAACCCCCATGCCCGACACCCCCCACGACCTCGACACCATCGTCCTGGCGACCCGCAACCCGGGCAAGGTCGCCGAATTGCGCACGCTCTTCGCCGGCGCCGGCGTCAGGATCGTCGGCATCGACGACGTCGCCCCAAACGCCCCCGAGCCCGACGAGGGCACCGAGTCGTTCCTCGCCAACGCGACGCTCAAAGCCACCGCCTACGCCGCCGCGTCGGGGCTCCCCTGCCTCGCCGACGACTCCGGGCTCGAGATCGACGCCCTCGCCGGCGCCCCGGGCGTCATCAGCTCGCACTACACCTGGGACGGCCGCACCGAGGGCGAGCCCGCCGCCATGACCCGCGCCCAGCGCGACGCTGCGAACACCGCCCGCGTCCTCCGCGAACTCGAAGGCGTGCCACCCGAGCAACGCACCGCGCGGTTCGTGTGCCAGATGGTCCTCGCCGCGCCGCCGTTTCTCCCCGGAGCGGAGGGCTTCCAGCCCTCCGTTCGGACGCAGCCCGAAGCTACAACCCCAAGCGTCACCAAACGCGCCGGCGGCCGCCTCCCCCACTGGCACCTGCCCGGCGCCACCACATTCGTTACCTTCCACGCCGTCCCCGGCGTGACAATCTCCGAAGATGAACGACAGGCCATCCTCGACGCCTGCCGCCACTTCGACGCCGACCGCTATCACCTGCATACCGCGTGCGTGATGCCCGATCACGTGCACCTGCTGCTGCGCACAATCGTCCAGCCTGACGGCTCGTGCGCCTCGTTGTCCGACATCATCCACTCGATCAAGTCCTACACGGCCAACGCCATCGGCACATCTCGTGGCTCTGCCGGTCCGCTCTGGCAACGCGAGTACTTCGACCGCATCATGCGCACACCAGAAGCGGCCGAAGAGGCCGACGCGTACATCCAGTCCAACCCCGTCGCCGCCTCCCTCGCCGCGAGCCCGGGCGAATACCCGCACCTCTGGCGCCGCGGTGATCACGCCATCGGGCTCCGCCCGATCGGAGGGCTGGAAGCCCTCCGATCCGGGGAATATCCCACCTCGCGTGTCCTCGCCACCGCCCGCGGCACCTTCGAGGGCCGCATCGGCATCCCCCCCGCCGTCCCCCGCGGCAATCACGGCTTCGGGTACGACCCCGTCTTCCTCGCCGGGCCAGACTTCGCCCGCACCGGCGCCGAGCTCGACCCCGCCGAGAAAAACGCCCGCTCGCACCGCGGCGCCGCCGCCCGCGCAATGCTCGAACAGATCAACCAACTCCGCGCCTGCTGATGTGCGCGCGCAAAAAACGCCCGAGGCCGAAGCCCCGGGCGTTGGTCTGAATCCGTTCAGACGATGACGCGGGGCCTTACCCCTTGTCCTCGTCCTTGACCTCGTATTCCGCGTCGATCACGTCGCCGCTGGCGCCCTCGGCGCCCGCAGCTGCGCCCGAATCCTGCGACTGCTCGTACACGACCTTGCCGAGCTCCATCGCGGCGGTCTGGAGCTCCTTCATCGCCGCCTCGATCGGCTCTTTCTCGTCGCTGTTCTTGAGCTTGTCCTCGAGGTTCGACACCGCGCTCTCGATCCGCGAGCGGACGTCGCCCGAGACCTTGTCGCCGTGCTCGTCGAGCGCCGACCGCGTCTGCGAGACCAGCGACTCGCCCTGATTCTTCAGGTCCACGACCTCGCGGCGCTTCTTGTCGTCCTCGGCGTGGGCCGCGGCGTCCGCCTTCATCTTCTCGATCTCGGCCGAGTCCAGCCCGCCCGAGTTCTCGATCCGGATGTCCGCCTTCTTGCCCGTGCCCTTGTCGGTCGCCGTCACCTGCAGGATGCCGTTCGCGTCGAGCGCAAACTCCACCTCGATCTGCGGCGTCCCCCGCGGCGCGGGCGCTATCCCGCTCAGCTCAAAGTTCCCCAGCGTCCGGTTGTCCTTCGCGAACTCCCGCTCGCCCTGGAGCACATGGATCTGCACGCTCGTCTGCGAGTCCGCCGCCGTCGAGAACGTCTCCTTCTTCGACGTCGGCACCGTCGTGTTCCGCTCAATGAGCTTGGTCATCACCCCGCCCATCGTCTCCACGCCCAGGCTCAGCGGCGTCACGTCCAGCAGCAGCACGTCCTTGACGTCGCCCGACAGCACGCCGCCCTGGATCGCCGCGCCCACCGCGACGACCTCGTCCGGGTTCACGCTCTTGTTCGGGTCCTTGCCAAAGATCTCCTTGCAGATCTGCTGCACCTTGGGGATCCGCGTCGAGCCGCCCACCAGCACGATCTCCTCGATCTTGCCCGCGTCGAGCCCCGCGTCCTTGAGCGCCGAGATGCAAGGCCCGCGCAGACGCGTAAACAAGTCGTCGCACAGGCTCTCAAACTTCGCACGGCTCAGCGTCAGCTGCAGGTGCTTGGGCCCCTCCTGCGTCGCCGTGATGAACGGCAGGTTCACCGTCGTCTCGTGCGACTGGCTCAGCTCGACCTTCGCCTTCTCCGCGGCTTCCTTGAGCCGCTGCATCGCCATCGCGTCGCCCGAGAGATCGATCCCCTCGGCCTTCTTGAACTCCGCGAGCAGGAACTCGATCAGCCGCTGGTCCCAGTCGTCGCCGCCCAGGTGCGTGTCGCCATGGGTCGAGAGCACCTCGAAGACGCCGTCGCCGACGTCGAGCACGGACACGTCGAACGTGCCGCCGCCGAGGTCGAAGACCGCGATCTTCTCGTTCTTGCCCTTCTCGAGCCCGTACGCGAGCGCCGCCGCCGTCGGCTCGTTGATGATCCGCTCGACCTTCAAACCCGCGATCTCGCCGGCGTCCTTGGTCGCCTGACGCTGCGCGTCGTTGAAGTACGCCGGCACCGTGATCACCGCACGCTCAACAGCCTCACCGAGGTAATCCTCAGCCGTCTTCTTCAACTCGCCCAAGATCATCGCGGAGATCTGCTGGGGCGTGTACTCCTCGCCGCGGATCTTCACCTTGACGAAGTCGCTCGCCCCCCCGGTCAGCTCGTACGGGATCAGCTTCTCTTCCGAGCCAACCTCTTCGTGCCGCCGCCCCATGAACCGCTTGATCGAGTAGACCGTGTTCTTGGGGTTGGTGACCTGCTGGTGCTTGGCGGGCTGGCCCACAAGCCGCTCGCCCTTCTCGGTGAAACTGACCACAGAGGGGGTGGTCCGGTTGCCCGAGCTGTTAATCAGGACCTTGGGCGTGTCGCCCTCCATGACGGCCACCACCGAGTTGGTCGTGCCGAGGTCGATGCCGATGATTTTGCCCATTTGGGGGATCTCCTTCGCTTCACCGCCGCCGCCCGCTTCGCGCCCCGGCAGCGTCTGTCCTGATCACTGAATGCAACCCGGGTGCCACGCGTGCCAAAGGGTACTTTTCGGGATAATCGCCCAAAGCACCCCTCCACGGCCATGAAAACACCCTCATGCCCGCCGATCGGGCCACCCGTTCCACGCCCGCTGCCGATCTGACAGTCACCGCCCCGGCGGGGCGACATGCTCACGGGACCCGAACCGCCACGCCGCCAGCGTCCCCAGCACGATCCAAACGTAATTGTTGTTGGGCGTCGCGTACGCCGTCCGGATCGCGTTCCACCGGTCCGGGCCCGCCCACCCCTGCGCCACCTCGGGCAACGGATACACGCTCGCCCCGACCAGCACCACGAACCAGACCGCCGCCCACGCGCCCAGCCACTTCGACCCGCGGCCCGCGACCCGGATCGCCGCCATCCCGATCGCCGTCCCCCACACCCACACGAACGCGTCGAACCGGTTGTGCGTCAGGTGGGCAACGCCCATCCACGCCCCAAAGCAGACCGCCGCCGCGATCGGCACCGCGATCCACGCCAGCTTTCGGCGAGCCGCAGCCCGGTCCGCACGCCCGTCCGGCTCGACCGCCCGCACTGGCACCGCCGGCTCGGTGTGATACGCCTGACGCAGCTGAGCGCACACCTCGCGCTCCCGCTCCGTCTCCGCGCCCAGGTCGAGCGCGGGCGCGTCCCCGGCTTTCTTCGACTTCTGATCCTCCGTGCGGTACGCCGCGACGCTGCGCAGGTATCCCGTCATCGCCGCCTCGACGCCCTCGCCCCACCCGAGCCCGAGCTCGCGGTACGCGCGCTCCATCTGCCCGACCGGGTCAGCGACCAAATCCTGATACCGCACCCGCGAAACGCGCCCCGCGCCCAACGCCGCCAGCTGCTCCCGCGCCACGCCCTCGGTCCGCCCGTACTCCTCGACGATCCCATCCCGCGTCACCTGAGGCTCTGGCGGGTCCTCCAGCGCGTACCCCTCGAGCCGGCGCGCCATCCGCACATTCGACCGCACCACCGGCTCGGGCTCGCGCACGATGTGCACGAACCGCACACGCTCGCCGAACACGTCCGCCAGCTCGCGCACACGCGCCGTGTTCCCGGGCGACTTGAGCAGCAGCCGCTTGCCCGGCCGCAACACCGTCAGCTTCCAGCAGAACGCCGCCAGCGTGCGCCGAAAACGGTCACGCTCCCGATCGCCCTCAAGAAACTGCCACCGCGTCATCCGCTCTGCATAGCTCGGGAACATGAACCGCCAGGGCAGCGAGCTCGACAGGTTCCACCCGCAGCACGCGAAGTCGTCCTCCGCCGGATAATCCGGCCCGAACGCCACGTCATCCTGCGGGCGCCGGTTCGGCGTCATCGGGATCATCACCCACCGCAGCACCGCCCAGCTGATCGTCCACCCCTTGGGCGACACCGCCTGGTACCACCGCGGCGTCACAAACCGCCGATCGCAGCTCAACAGATAATGCAGGTGCGTCGTCCCCGAACGGTAATACCCCACCACCGCCACCACCGGCTCGCCCGCGTGCAGCCCGAGCTCCGCATCCCGCCGGAAGAACCGCCACCACACCCACGGCGCCAGCACGATCCGCTCGGGCAGCGTCACCACCGTCGCGAGGTGCGACGTCCACAAACAAAACGCGATCCGCAGGAAATACCGCGCCCGCACCCGCTCCCGCGAGATCCAGAGCAGCCGCGCCCACGTGTCCAGCGGCGCAAGCCCAAGAAAATGCGCGCGAGGCATCGGGATGCCCCGCTGCCGCCGATCCGTCGATGTCCCGTTTCGCGCGCTCAAGGGCGAGAGCGTACCCGTCTTCTTCCTCCCTCTCCGCGCCGGGGAGATGTCTGGAGTGAGGGGTCTTCGTCTTCCTCCCTCTCCCCTTGGGGGAGAGGGCCGGGGTGAGGGGTCTTCTTTCGTTGGGCCGATTCTCAACCGACTTCCCCGTCCTCACCCGCCTCCTCGCACACCACCGCCGCCGCGACGTGGTCCGGGGGCAGATCCCTAAACTCCGCGGCTTCCGACGCCCGACGCTCACGCGTCGCCTTCCGCCGCATCGCGTGCTGCACCCACAGCATCGCGATCGCCCCGCCCACCGCGACCGACCCAAAACCCCACTGCGGCAGCGTCAGGTGGTCATCCATCAGCGGGATCGACAACGCCGCCACCGTGAACGGCTGCAACTGGATCACCCCCGTGCTCACCGCGACGCCCAGCCGCTCGATCGACATGTAATACAGCACGTGCCCCGCCGCGATCCCGATCACCGCCGACAACAGCAAAATACCGAACTGCGATGCGCTCAGGTCCAGCGCCCCCGCCCCCATCCGCTCGCCGAGGACCAACATCAACACGACCTGGATCAACGCCGTGTACTGGCTGATCGCCGCAAACGAGACCATCGACCCGTACCCCGTCATGCACTTGCGGACCGACAACGCGTACCCCGCGAACCCAGCCCCCGCGAGGATCGCGTACGTCACGCCCAGCCCCGCCCCGTCCGCGCTCAGCCCGCCCGGCTGGAACAGAACCGTCCCGCCCGTGCCCACCACGACCGCCCCGATCCCGATCAGGAACCCGGCGGACCGGATCACCGCGCGCTCGGACGGGAAGAGCACCATCGCGCCCGCAGCCGTAAACACCATCTGCGCGCGCAGCCCGAACGCGACCATCGCCGGGTCGATCTCGTAGAACGACATGGTGAAGAAGATCTGCGCCGTCCCGTTGATCGCCGCGGGGATGATCGCCGCTTTCATCACGCCCTTGGGCCACTTGCCGTTGAGCCTGAGCCCCACCAGCAGCGGCGCCCACAGCAAAGCCGCGAACCCGTACCGCCACCCGTTGCTCGTCCACCCGTCGATCGAATCCGTGAAATGCTCGATGAACAACGGCGTCACCGACCACCCCAACAACGTAAGCAGCACCACCACGATGCCCACCGCCATCGAGCCCGAATCCTGGTGTCCACCCTTGCTTGCGCCCACATCCGCCCTTTCGCCGCACGCCCCGAGCCGCAACTCTAGACTGCCCCCGGCGCCGGCCCTGTGCGCCACGGAGCGCGCATGGTCCTCAAGCTCTTGCTCATCTTCCTCGGCGGCGGCGTCGGCGCGTGCCTCCGCTTCGGGATCTCCCTTGGCGTGCGCGCCCTCGTCGCCGGGCGCGACCCCGCGCCCCAGGACGAATCCACCCTCGCCCTCATCCCCCTCGCCACGCTGGGCGTGAACCTGCTCGGATGCTTCCTCATCGGCGTCCTCATGCCCATCCTCACGAACACCGGCGCCAAGGAAGAGACCCGCCTGCTCCTCGTTGTCGGCCTCCTCGGCGGGTTCACCACCTTCAGCGCCTTCGGGTACGAGACCTACACGCTGCTCGTCGAGCACCGCGTCTGGTGGGCCATCGCCTACGCGCTCGCGTCGGTCGTCCTGGGCGTCGGCGCCGTCGCCCTCGGGCACACGCTTGGCACACGCCTGGGCGCCTAACCGCACCAAGCCCGAAACCGATCGCCCTGCCTTCCGTATCCTCTGCGCGTGGGGATGTCACACGTGTGTACCGGGTGCGGGTTGGACTTGGCCCCCGTCCGCGCCCCGCCCGACCCGATCTACCGCATCCGAGTTGTCGTTTGCCCCCGATGCGAGCGCCCGTGCGTGCGCACCCGCGCCAGCGTGGAGCACGGGTGGCGCTGCGCCCGCCGCATCGCCCGCTCGTGGCTCGCCCTGGGCGTCCAGGGTCTCTTCCTCGCGTGCGTGCTCGCGGCGGTGGGCGTCCCATACATCTTCTTCGAGGACCTCGTGCTCGGCGAGTGGCAGCTCTCGTGGTTCGAGACCGCACGATCGCTCCTCGACGGCTCGCTCAACGAGAAGACACGCAACCCCGACGCCGTGCGCGAGTTCGGGGTCTACGCCGGCATGTTCATCGCCGGCTCCATCGCCGCGGGCGTCTGGCTGCGCTTCGGTCTCGCCCACTGGAAGCGCGTCCCCGCGCACCTCGCCTGGGCCATCGCCCTCGCGCTCGCCCTCATCCTCCCGCCCACCATCGAGGACATCCACCGTGTCCTCACCGGGATCAACACCAGGCCCGTGGGCGTCCTGCCCGAAGAACGCCTCTCGCGCGCCGGCGCGGGCGTCATCTCCGCCCTCGTCGCGATCGCCGGCGCCCCCGTCGGCCGCATCCTCGACCGCACCTGGCACCGCAAGCACGCCCGCCTGCTCGCCAAACGCCGGCGC
>BQJQ01000048.1 GCA_021604785.1 Phycisphaeraceae bacterium | reverse complement strand
CGCGGGCGAGCCATCGTCCCACCCGGCCCCGCCCTCAGCGGTGCGGGCCTGGGCACCCGGCTTGGAGGCCTCCGGCGTCGCCGGCCCGGACCCGACGGCCCATGCCGCCACCAGCCCGCCGCCCCCGGCCAGAACCCCCACGATCAACGCAGCCGCTGTCTTGTTCATGGCACAACCTCCACGGGGGCGTGTTTCGGCCCGCCGAACCGCCCAACGCACACACCGGGCCCGGATTGCATCGGTCTTCCCGGGCGAGCACCCGGAGAAGGGAAATGGCGAGGGGGAGACTTGAACTCCCGACCTGAGGGTTATGAATCCTCCGCTCTAGCCAGCTGAGCTACCTCGCCGAGTTGTGGCCCGATGGTAGCCGGACGGGGGCACAACAGCCCACCGCCAACGCGACCGATCCGGCTCGATTCGTGATCTGATGCCCCGCCCGGCTCAGGCGCCCGGGGTGCTCGGGTTCGCCTCGGTCGGGTGGGCAGCGGTGCCCACGTCGGTCCGGCTAACCCGCTGGTCCGTGCCGTCGGTCAGGGGGGCCTTGGCGTCGCGCTTCACCGATTCGTTGACGCCGCGCTCGACGTCCTCCTCGATGTCCCGCAGCCCCTTCTTGAACTGCACGATCCCCTGCCCCAGGCTCTTGCCCACCTCGGGCAGGCGACGACCGAACAGGAGCAGCAGGATCCCCCCGATGATGAGGAGCTCCTGCCAGCCGATGGTGCCGAACAGTCCGAGGGTTTGCATGGGTCCATTCAAGGGTGATCCCTTCTCCGGGTCAACGAGAAATCACGCTCCCGATTGCCCCCACGGGGCTCAGAACGGGTCTACCGCCCGAGAACCGGCCCGGGTGCGAGCCCAAAGCCGCGGGATTCGAATCCTGCGGTCCGCGGGACCCGAGCCCCCAGGCTCATATCAACCGCCCGCCGCCCGCTCGCCCGCCTCAACCACGTTCGTCAGCAGCACCGTCACCGTCATCGGCCCGACACCCCCGGGCACGGGAGAGACCCACCCCGCGACCTCCCGCACGTCGTCAAACCGGCAGTCGCCGACCGTCATGTTCTTGCCATCGGGCCCGCGGACGCGCGAGACGCCAACGTCCACCACCAGCGCCCCGGGCTTGACGAAGTCCGCCCCGATGAGCCCTGGCACGCCCGCCGCGGGGATGAGGATGTCCGCCGTCCGGCACAGCTCGGCGAGCCCCCACGTGTGCTCGTTGCAGCTCACGACGGTCGCCTCGCCCTGCATCAGCAGCACCGCGATCGGGCGGCCCACGATCGGCCCCGCTCCAACCACCACGCACCGCTTGCCCTTGACGTCCACGCCCGTCGATTCGACGAGGCGCAGCGCCGCGACCGCCGTGCACGGGGCCCGCATCGAGCGCCCGAAGACGACGTTCCCGATGCTCGCCGGCGTCACGCCTTCGACGTCCTTGTCCGCCTCGATCCGCCCCTTGATGCGGTACTCGTCCACCCCCTCGGGCAGGGGCATGTGGACCATGATGCACGAGACCGCATCGTCCGCGTTCAGGCGCGCGATCACGCCCAGCAGGGCCGGCTCGTCGGTGCCCGCGGGCAGCTCGTGGAGCTGATAGTCGATCCCGATCTCGTCGCACGTCCGGGCCTGGTTGTCCGCGTAGACCCGCGCGGCATTGTCGCCCGCGTTGATCAGGACGGCGTCGAGCCGGGCGGGCGTGCCCGCGGCCCGCAACACCCCGGCCCGGGCGCGCAGGTCCTCCCGCGCGCGCTCGGCCAGGGCTTTGCCATCGATGATCTGGGCTGCCATCGCCGCGATCATACCCGCGGCCCGCCCGGTACCATTTCCCCGTGAGCGCAAAGAAACGAATCACAGAGCTCCGCGCGCTGCTCGACCGGGCAAACCGGGCGTACTACGCCGACGCCGACCCGATCATGCCCGACCGGGAGTACGACGACCGGCTCGCCGAGCTCGCAGCCCTCGAAGCCGACCACCCCGAGCTCGACGACCCCAACTCCCCGACCAAACGCGTCGGCGGCGCGCCCATCGAGGGCTTCCGCACGTTCGAGCACGCGGTCCCGATGCTCTCAATCGACAACACCTACGACGAAGCCGAGGTCCGCGCGTGGGTGGACCGTGTCACCAAGGGGCTCGCCGGCGAGGGCGGGCTCTTCGGCGCCGAGGCGCAGTTTGTGTGCGATCCCAAGATCGACGGCGTGGCGATGTCGCTGCGGTACGAGAACGGCGCACTCGTCCTCGCGCTCACCCGCGGAGACGGGTCCCGGGGCGACGACGTGACCCACGCCGCGCGCACGGTCCGGGCGATCCCGCTTGAACTCAGCGGCAAGGCCCCGGCGGTGCTCGAGGTCCGCGGCGAGGTCTTCATCCCCGACTCCGAGTTTGCGCGCATCAACGCCGAGCGTGAAGCCGCGGGCGACGAGCCGTTCATGAACCCCCGCAACGCCTGCGCCGGGACGATCAAGCAGCTCGACCCCAAAGCCGCGGCGGACCGCCGTCTGTCGTTCGTCGCCCACGGGCGCGGCGAGGTCTCGGACAGCGCGTTTGCGGGCGCCCATTCCGAGTTCACCGACAAGATCCGTGCGCTCGGCATCCCCACCAGCCCGCACCAGGTGATCGCGAAGGACTCCGACGCGATCCTCAAGGCGATCGAAGCCTTTGATCGCGCGCGCAAGACGCTGGACTACGCGACCGATGGCATGGTCGTCCGCGTGGACAACCTCGCCCAGCAGGACGCGTTGGGTGTGCGCTCCAAGAGCCCGCGATGGTGCATCGCGTACAAGTACGCCGCTGAGCGCAAGCCGACGAAGCTGCTCGAGGTGCAGCATATGGTCGGCAAGACCGGCAGGATCACCCCCCGGGCGGTGCTCGAGCCGGTGCTGCTTGCGGGGACGACGGTGCGCCACGCGTCGCTGCACAACTACGGGCTGGTGCGGTCCAAGGACATCCGCGTCGGCGACACGGTGCAGGTGGAGAAGGCCGGCGAGATCATCCCGCAGGTGATGGGCGTTGCACTGGGGGATCGCAAGAAAGGCGCGCGAAAGATCAAGGCGCCCGAGTCGTGCCCCGACTGCGCCGGCGTCGTCGAGATCGAACCGCCCGAGGCGGTGGACGACCCAAGCCTCGAAACCGGCCGGCGCTGTGTGAACCCCGAGTGCCCGGCTCAGGTGCGCGAGAAGCTGATCTGGTTCGCCGGGCGCAATCAGATGGACATCGACGGGCTGGGCGAGTCCACGGTGGACATCATCCGTGCGACGGCCCTGGACCCCGACGACCCGCGGCGGGCCGAGCATGGCGTGCCGGCGGACACGCCCACGGTCCCGCTCGAACACTTCGCCGACATCTTCGCGTTGGGCGCGCACCGCGAGGCGTTGCTCACGCTCGACCGGATGGGCGAGAAGAAGGTGGACAACCTGCTCGCGGGCATCGAGGCGGCCAAGTCTCGCGGGCTGGCGCGGGTGCTCGGGGGCATGGGCATCCGCTACGTCGGGACCGCGACGTCCAAGCTCCTCGCGCGCGCGTTCGCGGATCTCGATGCCCTGCTGGCGGCGGAGGTGTGGGAGCTGATGCCGCAGGCGGTGAACCGGCTGAGCAAGCCCAAACGCACGGCGCTAACCGGTTCGGAAGTCCTCCTCGAACGCGAGTACGAGACCGGGCTCGGCGCAGACACCGCGCCCGTCTTCCACGCGTTCCTGCACTCGAAAGCGGCAAAGAGGGCGTTCGACGGGCTGCGCAAGGCGGGCGTCGATCTGACAAGCCGGGACTACCGCGACCCGGGCGCCGCTGCGGCGTCGGACTCCCCCTTCGCCGGCAAGACCGTCGTCCTCACCGGCACCCTCGAATCGTTCACCCGCCCGGACCTCACCGAGCGGCTCGAGGGGCTCGGGGCGAAGGTCTCCGGGTCGGTCAGCGCCAAAACAGATATCGTGATCGCGGGCGACTCGGCGGGGTCCAAGCTGGAAAAAGCCAGGTCGCTGGGGGTGGATGTCTGGGACGAGGCCCGCCTGCTCAAGGCACTCGGGTAGGAACGCCGACAGGAGCCAAGGGAGACCAGCCGCGTGCGCAACGTCGAATACAAAGCCGAGCTGCGGGACCACGACCTGGCGCGGGCGATCTGCGCCCGCCTTGGCGCGCGCCACGTCGTCACGATGCGCCAGACGGACACGTACTACCGCGTCGCGAACGGCAGGCTCAAGAAGCGCGAGTCGGTGATCATCGAGCCGGACGGCCCGATCGAGGAGCCGACCGAGA
Source organism: Phycisphaeraceae bacterium (assembly GCA_021604785.1). Lineage (GTDB taxonomy): Bacteria > Planctomycetota > Phycisphaerae > Phycisphaerales > UBA1924 > BQJQ01. Next base: position 12,959 of record BQJQ01000048.1, on the reverse strand, counting down.
TCATCTACTACCACCGGGCGAACAAATCCGAGCCCAAGGTGAGCACGTTCACGTGCTACTCCGAGGACGAGGCCCGCGAGCACTTCGGGACGCGGGAGCTGCCGATCTGGCTCGCGGTGCGCAAGACGCGGTCGCTGTGGATGCTCGGGCCGACTCGGATCCACCTGGACACGGTCGAGGACCTGGGGACGTTCATCGAGTTCGAGTCGATGATCTCGAAGTCGCACACGCAGGCAAGGGCTCGCGAAGCGAACGAGACGCTCCGCGCGGCGTTGGCGCCGCTGCTGGGCGAGCCGATCGCGTGCTCGTACTCGGATCTGCTCGCGTTGGAACTCGAGACCGAGCCCGTCCCGACGGAGTAGCCGGGCCTGCTTGCTCAGGCCGCGTGCGCGTCGGGGGTGTGGTCGGGCCCGCCGTCAACATTGCCCGGGAACCGGATCGGTTCGGTGCCGCTCGCCCAGCTGAGGTGGACGCGGTTCTTACCGGCGTTCTTGGCAGCGTACATCGCGGCATCGGCGTCCTGGAGAACAGCCGCGGCGGTCTCGTGCGTCCCGTCGCACATGGACGCGCCGACACTCGCGGTCGAACGGATCTGCGCATCGGCGAGGTTGTGCGGCTGCCCGAGCTGCTCGCACAGACGCCGGGAAATCGTGTCGGCGCGGGCGGAATCGACGCCGCGGAGGACGAGGACGAACTCGTCGCCCCCCCACCGTGCGGCGAGGAACTTGTCCGAATCGCCCGCGAACTCGTCGTTGAGCACGCGTGAGATCCGGGTGCCGATCGAGACCAGCAGCTCGTCGCCCGTCTGGTGCCCGTAGCGGTCGTTGACGCCCTTGAAATCGTCGAAATCGAGGCACATGACCGCGAAGCGGAAGCCCGAATCGGTACGTGTGCGTTGCACGGCTTCGTCCATCTGCTGCTCAAGGTACGTGCGGTTGGCGAGCCCGGTGACCGAGTCGGTGTACGCCGCGCGGATGAGCGACAGCTCGGCTTGCTTGCGGACAGTGATGTCGTCGAGGAGGATCAGCACGCCTTCGCCGTGCGCACCCGCGGCGACTTCGTACCACCGATCCTTGACCTCGCACTCAGATCGCGCCATCTTGTGCTCGTCGAGCGCTTCTTTCGCGGTCACTGAGATCTGCGCCGACAGCTCGCGCGGCAGGTGCTGCTCGAGCCATTCGACCGCGGCGCCCGGGCCACGCAGGATTGACCGCGCCTCGTCGTCGGCGAAGAGGACGCGGAAGTCCGACTCGCCGTCGCTGGGCTTGCGGAGCAGCATGCCCGCGCCGGGGGCCGACGCGAGTACTGACATCAGCACCTTGCCCGAGCTTCCCACCTGGGACGCGACCTTCGAGACCTCTTCCTCGATCTTGCGGCTCTTGCGCTCGGTGTCGGCGACCAGGCTCATGACCGTCACGCCGGCTCCGACACAGACCAGCCCGGTGAGCTCGGCGAACCGCCAGACGGTCGCCGATCCGGAAGACGCGACGCCCAGCCAGTCCAGCTCTGTCCCGGCCATCTCCTCGCGGAACGAGTGCGCCACGAGCACGACAATGCCCAGCATGCTCAGGCCCATGCCGATCCAGGGCAGCGATCGGCGGTCTCGCCGGAACGCCGCCAGGAAGACCACCAGCGCCAACGAGACCCAGAGAAGTAGTTGCTCGATCACCTGTGCACCCCGCGACTTGGTACCCGGATATCGGAGTGCGAGTCCCCCCGGTGGCACGAGCCCGGCGATAGAAGCCGAGTTCGGTCCGTCTGGGAGGGTGGAACAGCGAACGTCACGTTCTCGGACGATCACGTCGGCGCTGGAGCTGAGGCGGCGAGCAGCCGGAGTCGGGCAATACGCATCGTGTCTTACGACGACCGGCTCGCGCACGGTGCATCAACGAAAGAGGGACCGGCATGCATGCCGGTCCCCGCTGCTAATCACAACTTGTTGCCGATCGATCCAATGGGCAGAGGCGGACTTGAACCGCCGACACCGGCATTTTCAATGCCGTGCTCTACCAACTGAGCTACCTGCCCGTCGCGGACGCATCCGCGGCAGGGCCAAGCGTACCCGCCTCGGATCCCGCGTCAACCTCGCCCCCCCGACCCGGCACCGGTCGGTGGATCTCCACCATCAGCGTGTCGTCCTCGGGCGGCGATCCGCCCCGGAATGTCGTCACCACATCCAGCAGATGATCGGACCATCCCCCGATCCGCTCGGCCAGCCCGTCACGGATCCCCAACGCCAACGCGTCGCGGAACCCGGCGATCCGCAGCATCCGCCCGTCGTGTCCTCTGGCCTCCACAGCCCCGTCCGTGTACACGATCAGCGAGTCGCCCGGGTGGAACGCCAGCGAGACTTCCTCAGGCTCGTACTCCTCGTTCCGGGCCGCCCCGAGGACCAGGGCCGTCGAGCCGAGCTCGCGGATCGTCTCGTCCGCGCAGACCATGAACGCCGGCGGGTGCCCGCCCGAGGCGTACGACAGCATCCCCGTCTTCAGATCCACCCTCAGACACAACGCGGTCGCGTAGATCGAGTGACGGGCCAGCGTCAGGTTGATGTACCGGTTCAGGTTCGCGAGCACCTCGCCCGGCGCCACATCCGCGTTGTCGGCGAACCGCAGGTCCAGCTCGCCGTGCAGCCGGTTGACGGTGAGGGCCGCGGGGATCCCGTGCCCCGTGACATCCACCACGACGACCGAGAGGGTTTCGAGGTTGCCGTCCGCGTCGCGGGTGGTGTGGGCGTGGAGGTAGTCGCCGCCGATCTGGCGCATCGGCTCGTACTTGTACGCGAACCGGAGGTCGCCTTTGACGATGGGCTTCGGGAAGAGCGCCTCGTGGATCTGTCGGGCGTAGGCGAGCTCCTGGCGGAGCATGCCGTACCGGTCGCTGAGAAACCGGTTGGACGCCCGGACGAGCCGCTGGGAGTGCTTGTACCAGCACAGCATGACCGCGGGGGTCATGAACATCAAGAGCAGGGCGGTGAGCCCCCACACCTTGGGCTGGCTGAACCCCTCGAAGATGATCGCGCTCCCGATCCCCAGAGGCACCACGATCGCGATGGGCACCAGAGCTTGACGCACCCGCCACGGGAACACCAAGCACGCGATGAGGTGGCTAAGCCAGAAACCCGCGAGGTTCGGTGCGACTCCGAGCGCGCGCCCCGTGATCCCCACCAGCCCGCCGAACACGATCAGCCCGATGCTCATGCGCACCACATCGCGCGTGGACACCCGGTTGGTCAGCACGAACCCGAGCGCCATGCCGTAGACCAGGATCCAGCTCGCGATCAGGATCGGGAGTGCCAACTCCTGGCGGGAAGTCGTGATCTGCATGATGGCGGGGAACTCACCGTTCACGAAGTACATCGCGATCACGATGCCGTTGATCAGGGTGTTGAACCCGCCCCACCCACAGATAAACCAGACCAGCCGACGCCGCATCAGCGTGTCGGTCTCGCGCCGGAACTCGTGGTGAAACTCGGTTGTCTCCAGGCCACGCCCGGGTCCGTGGCTCATGACCCGCCCCCGCTCGCATCGCCCCGGTTCGCCCCGGGCACCCAGAGCACGTCGCCCTTGCCCCGGTCGTTCGCGTGCCGCGCGAGCACGAACAGCAGGTCGCTCAGCCGGTTCAGGTACTTCACCGTCTCGGGGTTCGTCCCGCCCGGCTCGCGTTCGGCCAGCTCGACCACCAGCCGCTCGGCACGGCGCGAGACCGTCCGGGCGACGTGCAGGCGGGCCGCCAGCTCGGTGCCCCCGGGCAGGACGAAGCTCCGCAGCTCGCCCAGACCGTCATTGAACCGGTCGATCAACCCCTCGAGCCGCGTCGTCTGCTCCGCCGAGACCCGCAGCCGCTCGCCGGGCTTCTCCCCCGGGCTCGTCGGCGCGCACAGGTCCGCCCCGACGTCGAACAGGTCCTGCTGGAGCCCCAGCAGCACCGCCCGCTCGTCCGAGCCCTCGGGCGTCGAGCACGTCGCCAGGGCGACCGCGGCGTTCGCCTCGTCCACCGTCCCGTACGCCTCGACCCGCAGATCCGTCTTGCGGACACGCGAACCATCCCCCAGCCCGGTCATGCCGGCGTCGCCCGAACGCGTGTAGATCTTGGTGAGCCTGACCATGGGATTGCCGGTAGTGTAAGACCCGCCCCCACCGAGGGGGCACGGGAGCACGGATGACGATTGATCGCGGCGTACGGATGGTGTGGCAGACCCGGACGCCCTCCGGGGCCGCGATCGATGCGGGCGGATCGCTCGTCGAGCGCGTCCTCGCGGCCCGCGGGCTCACCGGGGCGGAGGCCCAGGCGTTCTGCACCCCCGCGCTCGCCGGGCTGCACGACCCCTCGCTGATCCCGGACCTCGACCGCGCCGCCGAGCGGATCCTCGCGGCCGCGCGCGCCGGCGAGGGGGTCGTCATCTACGGCGACTACGACGTGGACGGTATCACCGCGACCGCGATCCTCTTCCACATGCTCCGCGCCGTCGCCCCGGACGCCGACGTACGTACCTACGTCCCCCACCGCCTGGAGGAAGGGTACGGGCTCAACGCCGAGGCGATCGAGCGGCTGGTCGCCGACGGCGCGCGCGTGATCGTCTCGGTGGACTGCGGCATTACCGCGATCGCCCCCGCCGCCCGCGCCAAGGAACTCGGCGCTGATCTCATTATCACCGACCACCACAACCCGCCCGCGTCCGACGCGGACCTGCCCGACGCATTCGCCGTGGTCCACCCGCGCCGCCCCGGGTCGCCCTACCCCTTCGGCGACCTCTGCGGCGCCGGCGTCGCGTACAAGCTCGCGTGGCGCCTCGCGACGCTGGTGTGCGATTCCGACCGGGTCACGCCAAAGCTGCGCACGCTGCTGGTCGAGCTGCTCGCGCTGGGGGCGCTGGGTTCGATCGCGGACGTGGTGCCGCTGGTGGACGAGAACCGGGTGATCACGCGGTTCGGGCTCGAGCGGATCAAGGGGTCGCAGATCGAGGGATTGCGCGCACTCGTCGAGGCGTCCGGGCTCGCCGACGACAAGATCGACGCGATGGCCGTCGGGTTCCGGCTCGCGCCGCGCCTCAACGCGTGCGGCCGGATGGGCCACGCCGCCGAAGCGGTGGAACTGTTCACCACGGCGTCGGGGGCGCGGGCGCGGGAGATCGCCGACCGCCTGTGCGTGCTCAACGACGAACGCCGGGCGACCGAGCGGCGCATCGCGGACCAGGCGATGAAGATGGCCGAGGACGCGGGCATGACGGCCGACGATCGGCGCGCAATCGTGCTCGCGCACCCGGACTGGCATCCGGGCGTCATCGGCATCGTCTGTTCGCGCCTCGTCGAACGCTTCCATCGCCCGGTGATCCTGCTCGCTGATAAGGGGGACCGGGTGACCGGCTCGGCCCGCAGCGTGCCGGGGTTCAACCTGCACGCGGCGATCGCGGCGTGTGAATCTTACCTGAGCTCATTCGGCGGGCACGACATGGCCGCCGGGCTCGCCGCGGACCGGGGCAACCTCGACGCGTTCACCGAGGCCTTCACCGAGCGTGCCAACGACGCGATCGCGCCCGAGGACCTCGTCGGGCGCGTCTCCTACGACTGCGACGCCGAGCTGGGCGAGCTGTCGCTCCGGTCCGTCGAAGCGCTCGAGGGGCTCGCCCCGTTCGGGCAGGGCAACCCGTCGGTCCGCCTGCGGGTGCGGGCCCGGGTGACGGCCCCGGGCGAGCCGTTCGGCAAGATGGGGGCGCACCTGTCCCTGCGGCTTCGCGACTGCTCGGGCACGGGCCCGATCCTGCGGGCGATCGGGTGGCGCTGGGCCGAGCACGCGTCGCGGGTCGTCGCGGGGACGGACATCGAGGCGATCGTGGTGCCCAAGGTCTCGCGCTGGAATGGCCGCGCGAACGTGGAGCCCGAACTCGTCGATCTCGCCCCCGCTCGGGCCGCGACAGTCTGAGTCGGGGGCGTGCCCCCGCCGATCACTCGGTCGTGGACGGGATCGAGGCGAACGAGCCGCTCTCGGCCTGCTCGAGCATCATCGCGTACCCCGAGTTGCCCGGGGCGAGCGTGACGGCGTCGGTGAACGCGTCGATCGCGTCGGCCCGGTTTCCCGCATCGGTCAGCAGCACGCCGTAGAACGCACGCAGCGCCGGGTCGGACGGGTCGGCCTCGATCGCCCGACGCGCCGCGGTGATCGCCTTGGGCAGGTCGTTCCCCGCCCGGTGGTTCAGGGCCCACAGCGAGTACCCCTCGGCGCGGTTGGGCGCGATCGCCACCACCCGCGAGGCACACTGGCGCAGCGAGCGCGTGTCGTTGATCAGGTACGCGACGTTGCCCAGCCCGATCCACGCGTCGAGGTCCGAGCCGCCCTCGTCGCTCGCGAGCAGGTCCTTGTAAACGTTGCGGGCATCGCCCGGGCGGTCCAGCGCGACGAGGCAGCGTGCCCGCATGTGGTGCAGGTCGCGGCGTTCGCCGGTCTCGGGGTTCCGCAGCAGGCGCGACAGGTGACGCTCGGCCTCGACGAACCGCTCGGTCGCGATCTGCGCCCGGACGAGGTCTTCGAGGATCGCCGGGTCCTCGGGGGCGAGCAGCGTCGCCTCCTCGAACATCGTCACGGCACGCTCGGGCTCTTCCTGGATCATCGCGATGTGCCCCAGCGCCTGGCGGACGCCCGGGTCGTGCTCGAACATCGGGTCGGACTCGAGGTACGCCTGCGCGTCGTCGATCCGGTCAAGATCAATCATCATCTCCGCAGCCGCGACGGCGTACGACGGGTTGTACCCATCGAGCTCGCACGCCTGCTCGTAGTGCCCCACCGCTTCGCCCGGCTCGTTGAGACGCTCGTAGACGATCGCGAGGTAGTAGTGCGCGTCGGGGTCCATCGGGTCGATCGTGGTCGCCGTCAGCAGCGACTCCAGCGACGACCCGAGGCTGCCCTGCTCGAGCAGGATCCGCCCCCGCAGGACGTGGCTCTTGACGACCGAGTCGTTCAGGCTCAGCGACGCATCCACCTTCTTCAGCGCCTTCTCCAGGTCGCCCGCGAGGAAGGCCTGGTGGCCCATCTGCCACTCCGTGCCCGCCTTGATGATCGACATCTTCTCTTCGGCGACACTCGACCCTTCGCGGGTGAACTTGCCCGGGCCCGTACACCCGGCGACGCCGAGGACGAGTCCGAGAACCGAGAGGGTCGCGACGCGGGCATGGCGGAGATTCTTCGTGTTCATTTTCTTGCTCCCAGGGGAAAAGGCCGCCGCGCCGGCTCTCGCGGGCGCGGGGCGTTGAATCAGGTTTAGCGGTCGAGCGCGTCGAACCCGGCGTCTTCGACCGAATCGACCGGGACCGAGGTGAACTCACGCCACCGGACGCCGTCCGAGTCCACCGTCTGGTGCATCGGCCAAGGGATCTGGACCACGCCACCCGTGGGCAGCGGGACCACGAGGAACCCCCCGCGGGCCGCGGCCGAAGCCGGCGTCGTCCCCTCGGCCATCGCCGGGGCGGGCATCCGCGTGGACTTGACGGCGGGCGCCGCCTTGCCCGTCGGCTCGGAGGTGATCATGTTCAGGATCTCGCTCGCCGGGGCGTCGAAACGCTCGTTGGCGGGCGAGTTGTTGCCCATCGAGATCGACTCGAGCGGCTCAAGCGTGTACTCGGCGTCGAGCTGCTCGTCGCTCATCGCCAGCGGATCAAACTCCGCCGGCTCGGACGTCCACGCCTGGGCGTTGTGCCCGCCGGCCTGCTCGTCGGTGATCTCGATGTCTTCCATCGTGATCATCTCGTTCGTGGGCTCGACGAACGACTCGTCCTCGAACTCGAACGCCTCGGGCCCGCCGAACTCCCACGAGTCCGCGTCGGCAACCTGCACGCCCTCGCTCATCGACTCGGCGTCGTTCGCCCAGTCGAACTCGTCGTTCTCGGCGATGTCGATCTCGACCGACTCGGTGCCCTGGCTGGGCCACGCCCACTCGCCCTGGGCGGGCAGGCTCTCGATCGTGATCACACCGTTCGAGCTCGTCGGTGCCGCCGCGGCGACCGGCGCCTCGGCGACGGTCTCCTCAGCCGGCTCGACCCACTCGTACCCGGACTCGTCGTTGACCACGACCGCCGGCTCCTCGAACTCGGGCGAGACCCAGTCGAACTCGAAGTCCTCGATGCTGTCATCCGCCGAGGACAGGTCCTCGGTCTCGACCTCGGCGACCTCGGACTCGAAGCCCGCGTTGTCCGAGTCATCAAACTCGATCCACGCCTCGGTCTCAGTCGCTTCGGCGTCCGTGTTCATCGGCTCTTGTGTTGTGAAAACCATGGTCTCGGTGTCGTCGACGACGATGTCAGCGACCTGGACCCGCGAGCCGTCCGTGAGGGTGACCTCGGACGTCGCGGTGCGTGCCTGCACCGGGGCGGCCTGGGCGACCTCGGAGGCCGAAGCGCTGGTGCCGTCGGGGCGCTTGATGAACGGGTTGCGGAAGTACCCCTCGTCCGAGCGGACGCCGGGCATCGGCTCAAGCAGCTCGCGGTGGAAGATGCCTTCCATCAGGCTGCGGCTCGGGCGACGCGACTTCAGGTTCGTGAGCTCCTCGAGGAGCACGCGGGCGTCGGGCGACATCGGGGCGAGCCCGATGGCCTTCTGCACCTTGAAGACCGCCATATCGACCTCGCCCTCGTCGGCATGACGGCGGGCCTCGATCAGCAGGCGGCTGACCCGACGGTCGCGGCTGAACGGCAGCGTGCCGTTGCGGGCGCCCATGCGGGTGTTCTGGACGTACGAGTTCGCGAGCTCGCCGTGCGAGTCGAGGATCGCGTCGTTCACCACCGACGGGGTCACCATGAAGATGATCTCGTTGCGGCGTGTCGAGTCGTCGTTGCCGCGGAAGGCGGACCCGATCAGCGGGATGTCGCCCAACAGCGGCACCTGACGGCGCGTGGTCGTCGTGAGTTCGGTGAACAGACCGCCCAGGACCGCCGTCTGCCCGTCACGCAGCAGCACGTTGGTCGTCAGCTCGGTCGTGTCCTCGTCGGGGATGGTCACCGTGTTGCCCGAGTTGTCCGCGACCTCGCGGAGCTGGGCGCTCGACACCTGCGGCTTGAGCTCCAGGCGGATGTCGCCCGTGTCCGACACGAACGGACGCACCGAGAGCTGCGTGCCCGTGTCCAGGAACTCGACCGTCTGGGTCGTCGCGGTCTCGGTGGTGGTCGTGTTGAGGTAGCCCACCTTGGTGCCGACCAGCACGCGTGCCGGCTGGCGGTTGAGCGTCAGGATCTTCGGGTTCGACACGACGGTGACGTCGGTGACCTGATCGAGCACACGCAGGAAGACGGCGACGTCCTCGTTCACGATGCCCGCCTTCAGGGTCGCCGGGCCATCGATGTTCGCGACCGACGAGCCGATCGCCGAGCCGCGCCCGTCGAGCCCGCCCGCGTCCACCGCGGTGCCGGCGACGGTCTCGCCCTCGCCCGAGATGAGCCCGTTGACCACCGACAGCGGCCCGCCGGTGCCCACGAAGTCCAGGAAGTCCATGTCGTTGATGATCGCGAAGTCCACGCCGAAGGCGTTCGCCTCGTTGAGCGTCGTCTGCAGGATCGTCGCCTCGACCAGCACCTGCACCGGGCGGGTGTCGATCTGCGTGAGCAGGGCGCCGATCGCGTCAATGTTCTCCGGGTAGTCCCAGACAACCAGCGTCGCCTCGGCAGCGAACGAGTCCGCACCGATCGGGTTATCGCCCGAGAGCCCGAAGACCTCCGTCGCGGCGTTGGTCACGATCGACCCGCCCTCGGAGATCATGTTCGCCGCGAACGCGCCGGCGTCCGCCGCGTTCAGGTGGTTCAGGTGGAAGACCCGCGACTCACGCGTCCGGGCGGCTTCCTCGATCTGCGTCATCTCCTCGCGGGTGTAGACGTAGATGAAGTTCCCACGCTCGATGTACCCGAACCCGTTCACGTGCAGGATCGCGTCCAGGGCGTCGTAGAACGTCACGCCGTACAGGTCGGCGGTCACCGACGCCTCGACGCTGTTCGACGCGAGGATGTTCCGCTGGCTCTGGATCGAGAGCAGCTGGAGCACCCGCCCGAGGTCCTCGTTGTTGACGTGCAGGTCAACAAGGTCGTACTCGGTGACCGAGACGTCAAAGTTCAGATCGCCGATCGGGCGTGCCTCGTCCTCGGAGGTGGTGACATCGTTGTCAACCTCCGCGGGGTTCGGCTCGTCCGAGTAGCCGCCGAGCCCAGTGTTCTGGGCCAGCGCCTGCGTCGTGCCAGCGAGCATGGAAAGGGTGAGCGTCAGAGCGGCGATACGACCAGGGCCGGTCTGGCCTGCCGTCTGACGGTACGTGGAGTCGAGCGTGTGCATTGGTTCGTCCTCAATCGGGTCCTGCAGCCCGTTCAGATGCGATCCACCCACGCTGTTCGCTTCCCGAACAACGAGGAAAACCGCCGAGCCTTCGGGCCCGGAGCACCTGCGCAAGAACTTTCGACTGTTCCGAAGGGGGACTTTGGGGCGATTCACAGGACGGCGCACACACGCTGCGAGCCCCCAAGGGGCACACCGCGCCGAGCGTCCGAGAATCAGCCGTCCGTGGGGCGCGCGGGCATTTCCACGCGATCTTGGTCCGCTTCCGGGCGATCGACCGCCTCGGAATCAGGATCCGCGTCCTGCTCGACGCCCTCCCGGGACGCCTCGGTCCCCTCAGGGGTCCCACCGAGCCCCTCACCCTCGGGCACGGCGTACGCCGACCGGGGCAGGCTCGTCGCCAGACGTAGCTTCGAGTACAGCAGAATCCCCGCCAGCGCGCCGAACATCCCGAACGCCATGAGCATGGATCGCACACGATGCATCGAGGGTCGGCGTGCCATTCTTCGGGTCTCCCAGCGTGCGGGCGGGCGCACGGCCCGCCGATAAAGTCAGTCGATCTGATCGACCGTCACGCGCCCCGTGAACGGGGCCACGTTGATGCGGTACGTCGCCTGCGGCCCGACGACCTCAAGCGACCCGCCCGTGCTCAGCGTCCCCGAGCCCGCCGCGGGCACCGGCCCGCCGATCTCGTCAAAGATCAGGTCGCCGCCGCCGTTGAACGAAACGTTCTGGATGAACGCCCCGCCGAAGTCCATCTCGTCAAAGTCCACCCGGTACCGCTGCCCGGGCCCCTGCGGGTCGTACAGCGCGTCGGCGTCGGCGTCGAGCGTCGCCCCGTTCACCTCGACCAGCGTGTACATGTTCTCGTCCTCGTCGAACATCACCGCCCGCGACTGCTGGTACGACAACGCGTCCGACTGGGCGAACGTGATGTCCGCCACGATCGTCCGCACCGCCGCCTGCGTCCGCAGCACGTTCGTGCTCCCGAACGACGGAATAACCATCGTCCCGAGGATCCCCAGGATGGTGATCACGATCAGCAGCTCAATCAGGGTGTACCCCCGTCGGGCGCTCGTGCTGGTATGGGCGGAAGGCGTGGCTCGCATGGCTCTGTTTCCTTCGACCCCGGTCAAGGCTTGGGCAGCGGGTTGTCTTCGTCGTCAAAGCTCCCGGCCCACAGCTCGCCGGTCGCGGTGTTGAAAATCCACCCGTAGTTGTTTTGATACACCGTGTCCGGGGCCGCGTCCGCCGCAGCGTAAACCCGACCCTCGTTTGTGGTCGTGATGTACCGGTTGTACGGGTTGGACTTGAGATACTCGCCGTTCCCGACCAGCGCCCCCCACGTCGCGAACCCCGTCGTCACCTCGGGCACCTGGTTCTCGTTGCGGGCCATGTAGACGTCGATCGCGCGCCGGACCTTCTGCAGCTCGTAGTACGTCGCGTTGGTCGAGGCCTCGGTCGTCGCGCTGCCGAACCTCGGGATCACCACCGCCGCGAGGATCCCCAGTATCACCACGACCACCAGGATCTCAACCAGCGTGAACCCACGCCGCTGCTGGATGTTTCTGCGAAGGTCAAGCACCACCGCCCCCGATCTGTCTGCCGCCCGGCCCACGCCGGTCTTTTGAACGCGATCGACCCCCGTCAGGGGGCCGATCGCAGCGTGAATCAATCGTCAAGACCGATTACGGCGCGGTACGAGCGGCACGGATGATGCCGTCGGTGCGGTCGTACAACCAGCCCTGGTCCGAGGTCTCGGTCGCGGCCTCACCGGTCGCCGAAGCGGAATCGGTGAAGTCGAACGCCGTCACGTCCGAGCCGTTCGCCGTCGGAGCGAACGGGTTGATCGGGTCGCTCTTGAGGTAGTCCTCGCCGATCATCGTGTCCGCGGTCGCGGTGTCGCCCCACCCGTCGGTGACGAGGTCGGGGTACACGCCGTTGTTGCGGGCGGCCCAGAGCTCGATCTGCGTCTCGATGGTGGTCTCCTGCGTCGCGACGTTGCCGCCGCGGGCTTCGTTCGCCGCGCTCGTGAACTGCGGCACCACGATGGCGGCCAGGATCCCGAGGATCACGACCACGATCAGGATTTCGACAAGGGTGAACCCCTTGCCACGGAACTTACGGTTGGTCTGCATGCGAAACACTCCTTGAACACTTCTGTTGCAACACGTCGCGTGAAGCGGCGCCCGGCTCAGCCGGACGATCTTCCGAATCAACCGAGGACCCCGAGAGCCTCCTCCTCCACGGCTCTCGCGGCACCCGCGACCGGAACGCACCCGCGACCCGGACCCACACACCATCGGATTCGGATCCGCCCGCGCTAAGCCCCCCGTGCCTCGGGGGGGCACGCCGCGCGCTGCCTGTGCCACTTGGGCGGGCTCTGCAACCACGCCGGCCCGAATCGGACGCGCTCTCGGGCCTGCCCGCCGCACCGACCCCGCCCGCCCCCGGGTTATCGGCGGGGCATGCGCGCACAACAACGCGCGCCATCAGCGCGTTGCGGTGTGGTCTATGAGTTGTGCGCTATGAACGGCCCCGAGCCGCCCGCCCGATCAACGCCCGCCGAGCCTCGATGCCCCGCGCTGATCGCCCTCGCCCAGCATCATCGGCACCAGGTTCTCGTTGGGCAGCCCCAACGCCCCGATCGTCGC
>BQJQ01000047.1 GCA_021604785.1 Phycisphaeraceae bacterium | reverse complement strand
CATCAAGTTCCACGGCGTTCTCGACAACGACCCGAAGTCGATGGACGACTACATCACCGAGCTCATCCGCACCGTCGGGCTCCGCCCGGACGCGGCCGACCGGTTCCCGCATGAGTTCTCCGGCGGGCAGCGTCAGCGGATCGGCATCGCCCGGGCGTTGTCGGTGAAGCCGACGTTTATCGTTGCGGACGAGCCGGTGAGCGCGCTGGACGTGTCGGTCCAGGCCCAGGTCCTGAACCTGATGACGGATCTCAAGGATGACTTCGGGCTGACGATGCTCTTCATCAGCCACGACCTCAAAGTCGTCGAGCACTTCTGCGACCGGGTCATGGTGATGTACCTCGGGCACATCGTGGAGGAGTTGCCGACGATCGACCTCGACGCGCACGCGCAGCATCCGTATACGAAGGCGTTGCTCGGGGCGAACCCGATCGACGACCCGGACGACCGGCGCCCGCTGACCGTGCTCAAGGGGGACGTGCCTAGTCCGTTCAAGCCGCCGGCGGGGTGTCCGTTCGCGAGCCGGTGCCCGTTGGTGACGGACCGATGCCGTACGGAGATGCCGCCGTTGGAGCAGAGCAAGGCGGACGGGCACGAGGTCGCGTGCTGGGAAGTCGAGACCGAGCCGATCGCGCCGCCGACCGCCGTGCCCGGGGCGCGGTGATCCCCGCTTAGCCCTGGCGTCCCTCGATCGCGGCGATCAGGCACGTCGCGCCCAGCAGAATCAGCTCGTCGAACTGCTGATCGTCCTGGTGGACCGCGAGCCCGAGCCGGTAGATGAACGGGTTGAAGTGCTGGCGGAGTGTCGCGATGTGGGCGCCGTCCGAGCTCCGCACGATCTCGAACCGCTGCGGGAAGAAGACCGCGATGTCGTTGACGTATCGGCGGATGATCGGCTGGACAGACCCGAGCTCGCGGAGCATGCCAACCTGGGCGCCCTCGTCATCGAAAACCAGCCACTCATCGCGGAGGAGGCTCGACTTGAGCCCCTTGCGACGCAGCGACCCGATCTTCTCGCCCGTGGGCAGCGTGATGTCGTACGTCGCGCCGAAGTCGATGACCTGCTGCGTCCGCAGCACAATCAGTTCGCTCGAGCATGATTCGTCGGTGTAGATCCGGATGTCCTCGCGGAGCTTGAACGCCTTCTGCTTGGCGTACCCGGCGAGGGAGCCCTGGGCGTCGTAGATGTGGAACGCCGCGCCGAAGATCTTCAGGATCTTGCGGCGGACGGTGTACTGCTCTCCGGGGGCGGCTTTGACGGGCATCGCGTGCTCCTGTGTGAGCGGCAGTAGAGCACGGGCCACACGCCGCCGCAAGCGCATGAAAAGGCCCCGGAAGTGTCCGGGGCCTCGCGTGGATCAGAGTTGTGCGGTGTTACCCGGCGGCCTCGCCGACCTCCCACCGGTGGAAGGACTTGATCGAGGCGTTGGGCCCGACGATCTCCTTGACCGGCTTGGACGGATCGACGACGTACGCCTGCTCGAGCAGGGCGACTTCGGCGAAGAACTTTCGCATGCCGCCCTCGACCATCTTCTCGGCGATCTCCTGGTTCTTGCCCGACTCCACCGCTTGATCGATCCGGAACTTCCGCTCCTTCTCGACGACCTCGGCGGGGATCTCGTCGGTCGTGACGCCCATCGGACGGGGCACCGCCGCGGTGACGTGCATCCCGATCTGGCGCAGCGTGGAATCGTCGATGTCGCCCTCGGCGTGGATAAGCACGCCGGTCTTGCCGTCGTGGTGCACGTACTGCCCGAAGACGGTCTTGTCGCCCGAGCCCTTGATGGTCTCGATGCGGCCGATCGAGATGTTCTCGCCGGTCGAGATGCGCAGATCGTCGATGATCTTGGTCATCTCGTCGGTCGGGCCCGAGCCCGCGGGGGCGTTGAGCGCGAGCTTGGCGAGTTGGTCCGTCGCCGCAATGAACTTGTCGTTCTTGGCGGTGAAATCGGTCTCGGCCTTGAGCTCAAGGATCGCCGCCGAGCCACCAGAGACGGCGACGCCGATGCGCCCCTCGCCCGCGGCCCGGTCGACCTTGGTCTCCATCTTGCCCTTGAGTTCCTTGCGGAGGAGCTCCTCGGCCTTCTCGACGTCGCCGCCGGCTTCTGTGAGCGCCTTCTTGCAGGCCATCATGGCCAGGCCCGTGCGGTTGCGCAGGCTCATCACGTCCTTGGCGCTGATCTTGTCGGACATCTCAAACTTCCTCCCTGTGCGGCGGTCGTGCCGCTGGGTGCGTTTGGTCGGGGGCGATGGTCGCACGCTGCTGCGATGAGCGTGCTGGCCTGGGTCCCCCTCGTTGTGCTGCCGTTTGCGTTGATCTGGTGAACGGTGGTTAGGACTCGGCGGGTGCCGCGGCGGCGTCGACCGGGGCCGGCTCGGCCGCGGGCTCGGTCACGTTGGAATCATCCGCGCGGAACTGGGCCCGCGACGACCGGCGCGGGCGCTGATCATCGCCCGCCGCCGCCTCGCCCTCGGCGCCTTCGCCCGTGGGACCCGAGCGGGACTGCGTGCCGTCCGAGATCGCCAGGCAGATCTCACGGATGATCACGTCGATCGAGCGCATCGAGTCGTCGTTGCCCGGGATCGGGATGTCGGCCAGCTCGGGGTCACCGTCCGTGTCGATCAGGCAGATGGTGGGGATGCCCAGCTTGCGGGCCTCGCGGACGGCGGTGATCTCCCGCTGCACATCGATGACGACGAGCGCGCCGGGGAGCTTGGACATCCGCCGGATGCCGTCGAGGTTCCGCTTGATCTTGCGCATCTCGCGCCGCAGCTGCGACTCCATCTTCTTGGAGTAGCTCTGGAAGTTGTCCTTCTCGGCGATTGCCTCGAGCTCTTCGAGGCGCTTCAGCCGGGCGCGGATCGTCCGGAAGTTCGTCAGTGTGCCGCCGAGCCAGCGCTCGGTGACGTAGTGCATCTTGACATCGCCTACGCGTTGCTCAATGACGCCCTTCGCCTGGCGCTTGGTGCCGACGAAGCAGACGTCCTTGCCGCCCGCGACGGTCTTGGTCACGAACTTCTTGGCGAGCAGGAGGCCCTTGACGGTCTCCTTGATGTCGATGATGTGGATGCCGTTGCGCTTGCCGTAGATGTAGCGCTGCATCTTCGGGTTCCAGCCGCTGGAGCGCTGCCCGAAGTGGATGCCGGACTCAATGAGGTCTTGGACGAGTGGGGAGGCCATGGGGTTTCTCGATTCCTGCGTCAGCGACACCGGCGGCGACGTGATCGGCGCGTCCCGCGCATGGGCGCTTAGGGGTGGGCATCCGGGGGTCCGGGGCCCGTTTCATATTCCAAACACAGCCCGTCCGCATCGACCCTGACGCGTCGGGCGCTGGCTGCCGATCACAGCCGAGCCCTGCAGTATAGAGAGCCTGCGGGCCCGGGCAAGGCTCTCCCGCCCTTCGGCGGCCCCTCGCGGGAGCCGCTTGGAGCCCGGGGGGCGATCGTGGTCTGCGCCGGGACCCCTCCGGATCTGGGGTGTGCGCCGAACCCATCGGGCCGACCACCCTGAGGCGGGGTTATGAGCCCACCGGGATGGTCCGATTGACGAGACAACCGTCCCTAGACGGCAAAGACGGAGTGACGTGTATGGCGGGCAGGGACCCGGGTGTCATTGTGCGGAGGGCTCAGCGGTTCGACGTGGTGCTGCCGGCATCGGTGCGCATCGGCGACGAGCACGCGGATGTCGTCCGGTTCGGGCCCCGGGCGGGGGACCGCCAGGGCTGGGCCGAGGGCGATCTCATGGACATCGGGTCCGCGGGTGCCGGGTTCATCGGGACGGTCTTCTTCCCGCGTGGGACCAAGGTCGTGCTGCGGATCTTCGACCTGGGCAAGCGAGACGATGAGCCTGTGCTCGAGGTGCCCGGGAAGGTTGTGCGGGTGATCATGACAGACCGGAGGCCGGCGTACCTGATCGGTGTCGGGTTCCAGGGGCTCGGTGCGGAGGATGCGGCGGCGGTGGAGGAGTTGATCGAGCGGTTCGGGGATCCCACCGATCCGAACGAGATCACGTAGTACACGAAGGGTGCGATGCTCGACGCAGGCCAGTTCATTCTGAGATCGATGGTGGACGCCGGGCGGATCTCGCCCGAGGACATCGAACGCGCCGGCGAGCAGGCCGCGGCCTCCGGGCTCGATGTGACCGATGCTCTCGTTCAGATCAACGCGACGACCCACCGCGAGTTGGCGATCGAGCACGCGCTCATCTGCGAGTACCCGTTTGTCGAGCTCGATGCTTTCCAGGTGGACATCCGCAATTGCCGGCGTGTCCCCCAGCGGATCGCTGAGGAGCTGTGCGTCTTCCCGTTGTTCGTGCTCGGAGATGTCGCGACCGTCGCGATGGCGGACCCGCTGGACCTTGCTTCGATCGACCGCCTGACCCAGGCGCTGAACTGCCGCATCGACCCGGTCGTGTGTGACGTGGAACGCCTGCGGGCGTTGATCGCCCGTGCGTATTCGTTGGCGCTCTCGGACAACTCCGACATCGTCGATGTCGAGAACAACGAGCTGACCAGCGGCGCCGAGCCGATCGTGGTCGCTGTCAACCAGATCATGTATGCCGCGGCGGACGCGGGCGCCTCGGACGTGCACATCAGCCCGGACGAACGCCGCCTGCACCTCCGGTTCCGTGTGGACGGTGTGCTGCAGCCGCAGCAGGGCCCGGACATCTCGATGCACCAGGGCATGGTGCAGCGGCTCAAAGTCATGGCGCACCTGGACCTCACCCAGAGCCGGCGCCCGCAGGACGGCAAGTTCCGGTTCTCGTTCCGCGGGCAGGACATCGACGTCCGCCTGAGTGTGCTGCCCACGATCTACGGCGAGAACATCGTCATGCGCCTCCTCCGCCCGGCCGGGCAGATCGGTGCGATCTCCGAGCTCGGCATGGCGCCCGCGGCGACCGACCACTTCGAGCAGATGATCACCAAGCCCCACGGGATCATCCTGGTCACCGGGCCGACGGGGTCGGGCAAGACGACGACGCTCTACACCGCGCTCAGCCATATCAACACGCCCGACCTGAACATCATGACGATCGAGGACCCGGTGGAAATCCGCCTGCCGATGATCCGCCAGGTGCAGGCGAACGCGGCGGTGGGGCTCACCTTCGCCTCTGCCCTGCGCTCGATTCTGCGGCAGGATCCTGATGTGGTGCTCGTGGGCGAGATCCGCGACGAGGAGACCGCCAAGATCGCTGTGCAGGCGGCACTCACCGGGCACCTCGTGCTCTCGACATTGCACACGAACGACGCCGTCGGCTCGCTGGCACGCCTCCGAGACTTCGGCATCGCGAGCTTTGCGATCAACAACGCCCTCCTGGGCGTAATCGCGCAGCGTCTCGTGCGCCGCGTGTGCGATTCGTGCGTCCGCCCGAACACACCGAGCGACACGGACCTCGCCTTGCTCGGGTTGACGCCCCGCTCGGGCGACACCTTCGTCAAGGGACGCGGGTGCGCCAAGTGCCTGAACACGGGGTACAAGGGCCGCATGGGCGTGTACGAGATGTTCCGGGTGACGCCCTCCATGCACCGGCTCATTGAGCGTGACGCCGATGCGACCGAGATCGAGCACGCCGCCAGACGGTTGGGTATGCAGACCATGCTCGAGGACGGCATCGAGAAGGCACGCCGTGGCCTGACTTCGATCGAAGAGCTGGGCAAGCTCAACGCAACACTCTCAGAGGACCCCGTCGAAGAGCCCGCCGAGACCCCCGTCGAGGCCCCGGTGGTCGACGAGGACCCCGGAGACGCCGACACCGCGATCGCGGCCTAACGCCGCAGGGACAGCACCATGACGCAGGCGGGCACATTCCGTTACCTCGCGCTCGACGCGATGGGCAAGAAAACACGCGGAACGGTCTCCGCGTTGTCGGAGCACGCCGCGTATCGCGAGGTCGCGGCGAAGGGCCTCACGCCTGTCCGCATCGAGGCCGGCAAGGCCGGGCGAAACCGCTCATCGATCAAGCCGACCGAGATCACCACGCTGACGCGCGAGCTCAGCGTTCTTGTGCAGGCGAAGATCCCGATCGCGACCGGGCTGGTTTCGGTTGCGGAAAACGAGCCGAACGGGGAGCTGGCGCGGATGACCCGCGAGATCGCCGCGGCGATCGAGTCCGGCGAAAAAATCACCGACGCGTTCGGGCGGTATCGCGAGATCTTCGGCGACGTGTACATCGAAGCCCTGAGGGCGGCCGAAGCTTCGGGCACCATGGGCGAGGCCAGCAGCCACCTCGCCGACATGCTCGAGCAGAACCTCGAGATGCGAAAGCAACTCAAGCGGGCCCTCTCGTACCCCGTCATCGTCATCGGGTTCGTGCTCCTGGCGCTCACGGTCATCGTTGTGTTCGTCGTGCCCAAGTTCGCCGCGATCTTCGAGCAGAACGGCGTGGACCTGCCCATCACAACGCAGGTCGTGCAGTTCGTCGGCAACGGAATCAAGACGTATTGGTACCTCTGCCTTGGTGGCGGCATCGCGTCGGCGGTGGCTCTTGCGATGGCGTGGAAGTCACAGGCGGGGCGTTGGTTCTTCGAGCGGGCGTTCCTGCGGGTGCCCTGTATAGGTCCGATGCTCATCTCGATGACCGCCGCGCGGTTCAGCCGGGTGCTGAGTCTTTCGCTTGGTGCTGGGCTGGATCTCACCGAGTCGATCGCGATGGCGGGGCGCGCCACCGGGCGGCCGGTGTTTGTCGAAGAAACCGCGAACATGTCCGACCGGATGAAGGGCGGCGCCTCGCTCAGCGACGTGATGCGTGAGTCGAAGTACTTGCCCAGCTTTGCCCGCCGGATGCTCTCGGCGGGCAAGGACTCCCAGGAACTCGCGAACTCATCGAGCATCATCGCGTCGCACTACGACCGCGAGGCCGATCACCTCGCCAAGAGCGTGAACACGCTGATCGAGCCGATTATGACGATCTCGCTCGCGGGCATTGTGCTGCTGGTGGCCCTTTCTGTGTTCCTTCCGATGTGGCAGATGATCAAGATGTCGCAGGGATGATGGCAACGAACCGCCAAACCCGGTCGCCGGCGTTCACGCTCATCGAGGTGCTGGTCATCGTTGTGGTGATCGGGATCCTCGCATCGGTCGCGGTGCCGGTCGTCTCGGGGGCTCAGACCGACGCCCGCACGTCCTCCGCGAACAACACCGCCTACGGCGTCCGGGCCGCCATCGCTTCGTTCCGACATCGTGCTGTGATCGAGGGGACGGACCCGTTCCCGACCGCGGTGGAACTGGCGACGGTGGGCACCGTGCTCGACCGTGAAATCGGCGAGAACCCGTGGACCGGGCTCAGCACCATTCGCTCCGCATCGCTCGCCGAGGCCCAGGCGCGGACCGTGGTCTCCGAGGACACCTTCGGGTGGGCGTACCACGTCAACAACGCGTCGGACCCGCCGATCGCGATCTTCTACGCGAACTGCACAAACCCGACCACACGGACCAACCCCGCGACCGGGACCAAGTTTTCGGCGAACGAGTTGTGACCATGACCGCGTCCATCCACACATCCCGGCGCGCGTTCTCGCTCATCGAGATCCTGATGGTCATCGTGATCATGGGCGTCCTCGCGGCGGTTGTCGTTCCCGGCATCGGGGCACTCGATGCCCAGCGGCAGGACGCCGCGATCGAGGAGATTAAGCGATCGCTCCGGTTCGCCCGCGGCAGCGCGATGGCCACGGGGGCGCCCACGGGTGTTCAGATTCAAACGAGTTCCGGTGTGGTGTTCGATGCCGTCCGCATCGACCCCGACACGCTCGCCCTCGACGGCGTCCCCGGGCCGCTGGGCGAGGACTTCCCGACCCGTTACCTGAGTTCAGAATTTCCCGGAATCACCCTCGCCTCGGTCACCAACGGCGACGGATCGGCGACGACCGACGAGACCATCTGGTTCAAATTCGACGGCACGCCGCACACGCGCAACGGTTCCGGCGTCTTCACGAGCGACAACGCCTCGGACTGCGCGATCGAGGTGGACTACGCCGGCGGCACACGGACGATCGTCGTTCACGCCTTTACTGGGTTCGTGGATGAGCTGTAACCGGCGCACACTCCTGTACGTCCGGGCTCGCGGGGTCACGCTCATCGAGGCGATCCTCGTCGTGCTTGTGCTGGCGATCGCGGTGCCCGTGGGCATGCGGATGATCACCGAGTCCAACGAGGTCCGCCGCCAGAGCGCGGACACCGCCCGGGCCATCACGCTCACAGCGGGCGTCCTCGAGCACATCACCGCAGACTCGAACGCCTCCTCGGGCGGCCTTGGGTTCAGTGCGTTCGACGACTCGTCCGCGTACCTGACGACCGCAACAACCGGCCTGTACGACCGCCTCGCCACGATGACGGCGCCATACTCGACCGATGGCATCACCTACGACGTCGTGATCGGCCCCCTCGCCGACGCTACGGGCACCGTGACCGGCGACACCAACGAGGATGTTTTCCGTGAGATCACCGTTCGCGTGACGTTCCCCGATCCGGACGGCGGCTCGCTCACCATGCCCACCTCAATCGTGCTGACGGATCTCGGATCATGACGCCCCACACACGCCTTCGCGGGTTCACGTTGCTCGAGGTCATGGCGGCTACGGTTGTCCTGTCGATCATCGTGGTCGTCGTCTTTCCCGTTGTCGCGATCATGATCTCGGCCCACGCACAGAGCGTCTCGGACCGCGCAGGGATCGAGCGTGCGGCGTTCGCCAGCGACCGCGTGGTTCGCCTTATCCGTGAGATCAGCATCGACGTCGCCGGCGACGCCGAACTGACCACGATCCTGTCCGATGAATTGATACTCGCAGATGGATCCGGCGTCAGGCTCGATGGAACGGATCTTGTACTCCTCGATACAAGCGGCACGGCGCACGTGCTCTGCGAGGACGTCTCCGCGTTCGGCTTGACGTACCTCGGTGCCGACGGCCAGACCGCGACTGTTGTCCCCGGGGAGATCTGGCGTGTCGGTGTCGCAATCACCGCGGACTCGGTCGAGCTGCGTACCGCGGGTTTTATCCGTGAGCGGATCGGGGGCGCGTGATGGACCCAACTCGCAGGAACCAGGCACGCGCACCCCAAACTCGCCGGGGTGTCGTTGTGCTGGTGCTCATCGTGGTGCTCGCGGTGCTCAACATCGCCCTCATCGGCAGCGTCGCCGTGGCCGGCGAGGACGCACACATCGGGCTGCTCCGCGTCGAAACAGTCCGGTCGTTCTACGCCGCCGAGAGCGGGGGGGTCATCGCGGCCAAGGGGCTGATGGGCGACACCTCGGTCCCGGTCGAGGGCTCAAGCCTGGACCTGGGAACGCAGACGATCGTGTTCGTGGAAGTCCGAGAACTCACGGGCGAGGTCGTGGTTGAGGGGCGTTCGGGCTTCGCACGCCGCCGGCTGTCACTCCAGATCGAGTAGCTCTCAAGCCGGGCGAAAGGTCCACCCTGAACAGGTCGATAACCCATCCGTGAGGCGTGGGTGTCCCCGCGCCGTGGTGGTGTGAATCTTACAGGCAGGTTTGCCGCGCGTGTTTCGAACGTCCCGTGTCATTTTGTCCTTGACGCCTGACTCGCTCGATGGGGCGCTTGTCTCAGGGCGCGGTGTGGTGCGCGTCTCGAGTGCACCGCTGGACCGGGCTGTGTGGGCGCAGGCATGGAATGACGGGCTGATGCCCTATGACGCGGAACTGGCGCGCGTGATGGCGGGGCTCCGTGTAGGCAAGAGCCCGCACGTCACCGTGCTGGTGCAGACGCCCACGAGCGCCGTCGAGGTATGCTCGATGGCCGACGCGGGCGGTGCGGCGGCCGAAGCGGCCCGTCTGCGGGTCGTTGAGCGGGTGGATGCGGGCGATGCGCACGCCGCGTCGGCGGCCGAAGTCCTCGCGCACGACTCGGACGAAGAGGGGGTGCGTGCTCACGTCCTCGCGCTCGCGGACGCGAACAAGTCCGCACAGAGCGTGTTCGGGTGGGTCAGCCGATCCGGCGGCAAACTGGTGGGGTATGTCCCCAGAACAGTTGTCCCCCTCGCACGCACCATCGAAGACGCGGCAGAACTCGGTGACGGCTGCGTCGCCTGCTGCTACCTCGACAACGGGTCCGCTGCTCTGGCATCGATGCACAATGGCAGGCTCATCTTCGTTCGCTCGATCAGTGTCGGCTACCAATCGCTCGTCGAGGCGTACGCCCGTGGCCTTTCGCATAGTCAGGACCATCCTCCCGACGACGATGCGCCCCCGGTCCTTGAGATGGACCGTGCCGCGACCTTGCTCTTCGAGCACGGGGTGCCGTCGCGCGATGCACTCATCGGGCAGCAGTCCGACCCGTACCGTGTCGCGGTGGCTCCGCTGTTGGCGCCCGTGATGCAGCGGCTGTCGGTCGAGATCAAGCAGTCCGTCCGGTACGGCGTGGGAACGATCGATCACCGCCCCCGAAAGCTCGTCCTGACCGGCCCCGGCGCACGCATCCCGGGGATGGCCTCGATGCTCTCGGAGACCACCGAGCTCGACGTCGAGGTTCAGGATGACGCCGCCAAGATCGGGGTGCGGGTTCCTGTGTTTGAGCGTGGGACGACTGAGGGCGTCTTCGCACACGGCGACGGCCCGGGGACGTTGCTTCTGCCCCTCGCCGCCGCGCAGCGCCTCGCTGCCGCGAGCCGGACGGCAGCCGTCCGGACCGGAGCGCTGGTTGTGCTCGGGCTCCTGCTGAGCGAAGCGGGGCTCATCTCCCTCGATCGACGTGCGGTGCTCGAACAGATGGACTCCCAACGAATTGCGCTGGATGAGGTGCGTGCCGAGGGCGAGCAACGCCTCCAGGCCCAGACCATCGCAGAAGAGTTGAACCTCGCGGCGTACGCCAGTTCCATCAGCGTTGGCGAACAGCCCGATTGGAGTGCCGTGCTCGCCGAGATCGGCCTGATCACGGATTCATCCGTTCGTGTCCGTGAGTTTCGCGCGTTCTTCGAGAGTTCAGCCGCGACGGTTGCCTTGTCGGGCAACGCAGCCGACCAACCCGGTGACGCCCCCGGGGCCTCGCTCGGCCGGTTCATCGAAGGCTTGAAGCAGTCGCCGCTCGTCGAGCGTGTCGAGCTCGGTTCGACACGCTCGCAGACGATCGACGGCGTGACCACGCGAGCGTTCAGCGTCCGGTGTGTCCTGCACGCCTTCCCTGTTTCCAGCACGCACCCCGAGCTCTACGCCGGCGTCGAGCCGAAGCAAAAGCCCGGCGCAGGAGGGAAGCGGTGAACGAAGATTCTCGCCAATTCGCTGTGCTTGTCGTAGGTGTTGCGATCGTCGGAGGCGCCGCGTGGCATCTCGGCGTGCGGAACCTGATGGTCGGGCTCGAGAGCGACCGCGCCGCGATGGTGCAGTACGCCCACGAAATCGAGCAGGGCAAGGCAGATTTCACCCCGGGGGCCGCGGAGCAGACCCTCGCGGCGATCGAGGCGCACGCCGATAAGTACCGGCGCGTCTGGGCCGAGGGCAGCGACGCTTCCCTCCTCTACGAGCGGCTCCAGAATCTTGCCGTGCGCTCCGGAGTGCGTATCGAAAACATCGAACCCGGGCGCGGCGGCTCCAACGCTGAGGAAGCCGCTCGGCTCAAAGCACTCGGCGTCAAAGCCAACCGCGAGGGATACTCAATCGAGATCAGTGGCTCGTTCACGAGCATCCGATCCTTCCTTGCCGCCGTGCAGTTCGACTCCGGGCTCGCACGAATCGAATCGTTCCGCATCCAGCCCGCGATGAACGCGACGGACCCGGACATGCTCCATGCCAGCGTCGCGACCAGCTACCGGTCCATCGCCGGCGTGCTCCAAGAGCCCGAGAACGGGGGCACACCGTGAGCGTCCGCCTGACCCGCGAACAGCTGTACGTCATCATCGGCGTGGGGGTCCCCGGGCTCGCGGTCGTCGGCGTCCGGTTCATGGGCGAAGGGGCAGCCGCGGCGCAGGCCGGCGAGGTCGCGCCCGGCCCGATTCAGCTTCCCCGGATCGAGCATCAAAGCCCATCGCTCGACAGCCCGCGTGAGCGGGCCCTGACCTACGCCCGGCAGCTCACGCCCCGCGAGGATATTGACTCTCCATTCACGCCCGCTTCGGTCGTCGAGATCGACCGCGGCGGGCGCGAGACCACTGCCCCGAACGGCCGGGCCGCCCGCCCGACCACCTCGGGTGTCCGTTTCACCGCCATCTACTCCACCGGCGAGCGGCTGCTGGCGGTCATCGACGGCCGCTCCTGGCGCATCGGGAATCAGGTCTCCCCGGGCTGGGTGATCGATCAGATCAGCCCCGCGACCCAGCAGGTCCGCCTGCGCCACACCTCGGGCGCGACCGAAACGCTCTCGCTCCACCGCTTCGATTAGCCCTCAAGCCGCTCTCGGGCCTAGGGTTCGGGCTCCCGCGGCGCCAGCCGCAGGGTCGGCCCGGGTCGGAGGCGCACCCCGGCGGGTCGGCACAGTCCGCGTGCGCCATCCCGTCCGGAGTTGGACATGCCTGACACCCACACCGTCAAAATCGAAGACGCGGGCCCGAGTCGCAAACGCCTGAACTTTGAGATCCCCGCGACCGCCGTCGACGAGCGCCTCTCGCTCGCGATGGACACCGCCGCGTCCGAAGCGGCGCTGCCCGGGTTCCGCAAGGGGCGCGTCCCGCGGAGGCTTCTCGAGAAGCGATTCGGTGGCATCGTCCGCACCGAGGCGAAGAACGAGCTGATCTCCGGCGCCTACTCCGAAGCCGTCCGCGAGCACGAACTCAAGGTCATCGGCCAGCCTGAGGCGGGCGAGTTTGACAAGATCGAGATGGAAACCGGCAAGCCGATGACCTTCTCCATCGAGATCGAGGTCATGCCCGAGTTCGATCTCCCCGAGCTCAACGGCATCAAGGTCCGTCGCCCCGACGCGACCGTCCCCGACGAGCTGATCGATCAGGAGATCGAGAAGGTCTGCATCAACGAGGGCTCGCTCGAGCAGCTCGACAAGCCCAACCCCGGCGACTACCTCACCGGGCGCGGGATCATGACCGGCACCGTCGATGGTGAAGAGAAGACCTTCCACGACATCCCCGGCGCCGTCGTCCGCATCCCCGACAAGGACAGCGACAGCGGCATGATCCTCGGCGTCATCGTCGAGGACTTCTCCAAGCAGCTCGGCAAGCCCAAGCCTGGCGACACCGTCACCATCAAGGTCAAGGGCCCCGAGAACCACGAGGTCGAGGAAGTCCGCGGCACCGACCTCACCATCTCCTTTGAGATCGAGCGGGCCGACCGCATCATCCCCGCCGAGGTGGCCGATGTCGTCGCCAAATCCGGTCTTCAGTCGGAAGACCAGCTCCGCCAGATGATCCGCTCGCGCCTCGACCAGCGGGCCCAGGTCCAGCAGCGCACCGTCCAGCACCAGCAGGTGCTCAACCACCTCCTGCTCAACACCGAGATGGAGCTGCCGCCCAAGCTGTCGGCGTCCCAGGCCCAACGCACCCTCCAGCGCCAGGCGATGGAGCTCCAGTACAAGGGCGTCGACCCGGCGAAGATCGAAGAGAACATCGCCCAGCTCCGGGCCGCGTCGGCGTCCACCGCCGTCCGCGAGCTGAAGAGTTCGTTCCTGCTTGGCAAAGCAGCCGAGCAACTCGGTGTTTCGGTGGATGAGGGCGAGATCAACGCCCAGATCGCCCACATGGCCGCCGAGCGCGGCGAGCGTCCCGAAAAGCTCCGCAACGAGCTGATCCAGTCCGGCCGCGTGCAGTCGCTCATCCAGCAGGTCCGCGAGCACAAGACGCTCGACGCGATCCTCGAGCAGGCCGAGGTCGAGGAGATGCCCGTCGAAGAGTTCAACAAGCTCATGAGCGAGCAGTACGCCGACGCGACCAAGGCCTGAGCCCGCGCGTCCTCGCGAATCCACGCACACACGGGCCCCCGCCAAACACCGGTGGGGGCCTTTTCCGTTTTGGGATATTCGGGAGGCGTCGGCTCAGGCCGTCGCGTCGTCTTCGAGCACCGCCACGCTGTCGATCTGCGTCAGTGTGCCGCACGACTGGCACATCACCCCGTACGCGCCCGAGTCGCGGACATTCAACATCCCGCCGCACCCAGCACAGACCGGGCTCGCCAGACGCGATGTCATCGTGTTCACGACCGCCGCGGCGGTGATGATCGCGACCCCGATCACCGGAAGCGCTGGCCACGCCGTCAGGCTGATGGTCGCGACCACCGCCGTGATCAGACCCGCGAGCACCGCGAACACGCGGAGCCGGATTTGAGACAAGAAGGGCATCGACCGCTCCATACGGGGTACCGGCCCCATACTAGTCGGTTCTGAGACCGAGTGGGCCACACGAAACGCCCCGGAAACAGGAACTCCGCCCCGCTCAGAGCGGGCGGTACAGGTCGATGATCTTGCGGAGCTTGTCGGGCCCGGGCAGGTGGTTCACCTGGATCTCGACCCCGTCCTGCCCGCTCGACGAGATCCCAAGCCTCCCAACGCCCCAGAGACGCTGCCAGAAGCTCTGGTCAACCTGCACGTTGCGGATGTTGTCGTGGACGACCTCGCTCGTGGACCGGCTGAACAGCCCGTTGTGCTGGACGGTCCGTTTATTTGAGATGACCAGCGACGCTGAGAACCGGTCGATCCACCACCAGATGAGAAACCCCAACGCAAGCAGCGAGGCCGCACCCCCGGCATACAGCGCCCAACCCGCGGCATCTTGCGTTGACGACCAAATTGCCCCGCCGATGCCCCCGAGCAGGAAGACCACCGCGAGCGAGAACGCCGCGGGGCGTGAGCGGAACCAGCACCGTCGCACACGCAGCACCCGCTGCTCTTCGCCGTGGTCGGGCGGGTACCCCGCCTCGCTCGCCTTGTCGCGTTTCGCGGGAGCACTGGCCGTGGGCGCATTCTCCGCGGCCCCGGTCTTGTCCGACACCCGGTTGATGTCTCCGCAGTGCGGGCAGGCGTACTTCTGGCCCGCCTGGTCGTCGGGCACGTCCAGAGACTTGTCGCACCGGTCGCAGGTGATCGTGATCATCGCATCACCTTACTTCGGAGTTCAGAGGCACGGGTTCCGTTCGGTCGCGGATTCACCCGTTCCACTTCTGCAGATCGGGCCCGGTGTAGCTCACCCGCGGGCGGATGATCCGATTGTTTGCGTGCTGCTCCATGATGTGCGCACACCACCCGGTGATCCGGCTCGCCACAAAGATCGGCGTGTACTGCGGCACGGGGATCCCCATCGTGAAGTACGTCATCCCGCACGGGAAATCCACGTTCGGGAAGATGTGCTTCTGGGTCTCCATGATGTTCTGGACCGCCTCGCCCAGCTCGAAGAGCTTGACGTACTCGTCGCTGCGCGCCTCGGCGGCCTTGCGCCCCAACGCGTGCAGGATCGGCGCCCGGTGGTCGCCGTTCTTGTAGACGCGGTGCCCGAAGCCCATCAATTTGCGTTTGTCGGCGAACGCCTGCTGCATCCACGCGTTGATCTTCGCCGCGTCGTTCTTGGGCCCGATGTCCTTGCGGATCTCGGAGAGCATCTCCATCGCCGCTTCGTTCGCCCCGCCGTGCAGCGGGCCCTTGAGCGCCGCGATCCCGCCGCAGACCGCCCCGTGCAGGTCGGCCAGCGTCGACGCGATCACCCGGCATGTGAACGTGCTCGCGTTGTAATCGTGCTCGGCGTACAGCACCAGGCTCACGTCCATCACCTTGACGGCTTCGGCGCTGGGCTTCTCCCCCGTCATCATCCAAAGCAGGTTCGCCGCGTGAGAGAGCGAAGAATCCGGCTCAACGAAGTCCCGCCCGTCGATCGCGTTCTGCATGTGCCCGATGATCGTCGGGATCTTCGCCAGCAGCCGCTTAGACTTACGGAGGTTCGCGTCGGCCGAGTTGTCCTGGCAGTCCGCGTCCATGTGCGCCAAGACGCTCACGCCAGTGCGCAGCACGTCCATCGGCACCGCCGCGCCGTCCGTGATGAGCTTGGCCCCCTCGCGGAGCTTGTCGTGCATCATCGCGGGGATATCGCGATCGGCTTTGAGCTCATCCTCGAAGGCCTTGAGCTCGCCGGCGCTGGGCTTGTGCCCGACCAGCAGGAGGTACGCGACCTCCTCGAAGCTCGCGTTCGCCGCGAGGTCCGCGATCTCGTACCCGCGGTAGATGAGCGCATCCTGCTCGACCTTGCAGATCGCTGTCTCGCCCGCGATCACGCCCTCAAGCCCCTTGGCGATCGGGGCAGCTGGTGTTTGCGTCGTCATGTCAGTCTCCCTCGCGGGCGATGTCCCGCAACGCGGCATCTTAGGCGGGTGCCGATTCCGCCCGGCGCCACCCGCATTCGGGGCACCCGGTCGAGAAATCGTGGCGGAGGTCGTAGCGGCAAAGGGGGCAGAGTCCGCGAGTAAACCGACGGTATCGCCGTCCATGAACGAGAGCCGTCGTGATCGCGAACCACACTGCGCCGTAGAAGATCACATCGACCGCCAAGCCGGACCAGATCGGACGAATCGGCACTTCGCTGACCACCGCGTTCGGAAGCAAGCGTTTCCAGAGCCATTTCGGTGTGAACCAGACGCCCCGCTCGATCGCGGGCTTCCCCTCTTCCTCAACGAACCACCCCATCTGGAGCGCGAGCCGGGGCCACCCAACACCCAACTCTTCCCCATAGATTCCGGGCGGCTCGGCCGTGATCCCGTCTGGGCCACCACCGAAGGGGCTCGATCCCTGATACTGCGCACGCAGTTAGATCGCAGGTCCGAGCCACCCCCAGTTCTGCTCGTCATGCGGCATGCCGATCGGCGCAGCATCCGTGAACGACCCGTTGAACCAGTCTGCATTCGGGCCGTGGCGGAGCCAAGCCCCATCGCTCTCAACGGGTTCCCATGCCCTTTGCTGGAATCCGACGGAGGCATGCAGCAGCAGCTGCATCTTCGTGCCGCTCTCATCCCACTCGATGGTGCGGAAATAGGTTGGTCTGTGGTACCGCCCCTTGGCCGAGATGGTCCACGCGCCGGAGATCGTCACGATCAGACCGATCCCGAGTGAGACTACGACCCGTGTCGCGACGCGTTTCCACGCAGCACGTTGGCCCCGAGGTACGCTGGGCTTGCCACGATTCACCTCGCCGGCGCTTCCCACGGCGCCCCCGGCGTATACCCCAGCATCCCGTACAGATCATCCCGGTGCTGCATGTTCCCGAGCCGCCCCTCGAGCGTCCCAGTCTCGCGCAGCTCCGCCAGCGCCGGCACGATCGCCCCCAGCGCCAGCCGCAGCGTGCTCACCGGGTAGATCACCACGTGGTACCCCAGCTCCCCGAACCGGGCCAGCGGGATCATCGGCGTCTTGCCGAACTCGGTCATGTTCGCCAGCACCCACGGCGACCGATCGCCCAGCGCCTTCAT
>BQJQ01000046.1 GCA_021604785.1 Phycisphaeraceae bacterium | reverse complement strand
GCTCTGGAACATGACCGTGGGCGCGACCGTCGCGTTGGTGGACTTCAACGCCGGCGCCCCGCAGACGGGCACGCAGACGGTGGACCTGGACGCTGGCATCGACTACCGGTTGATCGCGGTTGCGTACGCGACCGACGGCGTGACCGGGACGAGCCTCGTGTCGCTCGAGTACACGGGGTGCCCGTGCGATATCGACGGGAACGGCATGCTCAACGTGGATGACGTGGACGCGTTCGTGGGGGCGTTCATTGCGGGCGACCTGTCGGTGGACTTTGACGGCAACGGGACGCTGAACCTGGACGACCTGGATGCGTTCGTCGCGTGCTTCGTGGCGGGGTGCGGGTAGGGGGCGCTGCCGCGGTCCTACCGGCGTCGTCTAAACGCGAGCGCCCCGATCGCCAGCAGCCCCGCGGTGCCCGGCGCGGGGATCACGACGGCAAGGCCGCCGATTGAACCATCGAAGCTCAGCAACTCGGTCGTGCCCGTGCCGTCAAGCGAGGAGACGACGATGCTCGACTCGCGGTTGTCAAAGCTCCCGAGCAGCAGCCCGGTGTAGATCTCGTCGCGCGACTCGACGACCTGGATGTCGTTTTCAAAGTGACTGAAGATGCTGTCGGCGATATCCGCGACAAGGGAGACGGAGGACCCGCTCGCATCGCTGCGGAAGAGGGCGACGAGCCCCCAGTACTCGCCGGTGGTGTACACATCGCCGGTGGTCTGGCCAATCGCGAGCGAGCCCCAGAACGCGGCCTGCTCGTATCCGTCGTTGACGGTCTCGCCGGTGCCGTCGGCGTTGATCGAGTGCAATGGAGCCGAGCCGGTCGCGGCGCCGACGTAGTTCTGCCAGTAGATGCGGCCGGTGGATTGGTTGATCCCGAGCCCCGCGCCTCCGCTGCCGGAAGTGAGTTGCGTGAGGTTGCTCCCGTCAAGCCCGACGCGGTAGATACCCGATGCCGAGTCAGCGGGCGCGCCGTTCGCCGCGTAGTTGAAGAAGACGTTGCCCGCGTGAACGCCGACGCTCGGACCCCAACCCGGTGCGGTCTGATGGATCTGCGACACGTCTGCGCCGTCGCGGTCGGACGTGATAAGACGCCCGTCACGCGTCGCCCAAACAAGCGTGCCCGTGGCGCTGTCGAAATCGAGGTCGATCACGTCCGCCGTCGAGGAGATCTTGGTCACGCCCGTGCCATCGAGGTTGGCACGGTAGATGCCCACTCCATCCGCGGCGGTGCCCCCGGTCACGGACCAGAACATCTCGCCCGCGAGGGCGGTGCCCGCGACGCACGACATGGCCAATACGTAAATAGCCTGTCTCATGATGATCCTCCCTCGCGCTGAGATTAGCCTAACCGGCTGTCGATTTTCGATCAATCCACGATTCCGACTTTCACGCGATCCGCGGGTCCACCCAGCGGTAGAGGACGTCCACGAGCAGGTTGAACATGATCAGCATCGTCGCGAAGATCAGCACGACGCCCATGATCAGGAACAGGTCCTTGTTCTGCACGCCGTCGACGAAGTGCTGGCCCATGCCCGGGACGGAGAAGACCCGCTCGACGATGAACGAGCCGGTCATCGCCAGCGCCGCGGCAGGCCCCAGGAAGCTGAGCACGGGCAGGAACGCGTTCTTGAGCGCGTGCTTGAGGACGACGCGTGATTCGGCGACGCCCTTGGCCCGGGCCGTGCGGATGTAGTCGGCGCCGAACGCGTCGATCATGCTCATGCGTGTGAGGCGTGCGATGTACGCCGCGAAGGGGAGGGAGAGCGTGAACGCGGGCAGGATCGCGCCCCGCAGGCCCCAGTTGGCGACCGGGAAGACCCCGAGCAGCACGCTGAACACGAGCAGCAGCACGGTCCCGATCACGAACGTCGGCATCGAGATGCCCACCAGCGCCACGCTGAGCGTTGCCAGGTCCGCGATCGAGTTGGGCCGCACCGCGCCCACCACGCCCGCGCCGAGCCCGATGACCAGCGCGATGACGATCGCCGCGGCCCCCAGCGCGATCGACACGGGCAAAGAGTCCGCGATGATCTCGTTTACGTTCCAGTCGTCGTACTCGAGCGAGGGGCCGAAGTCGAAGATGTAGCGCACGGGCGGGGCCGTCCCCGCGGCCTCGGCGGTCTGCGCCCGCTCGGCGATCTCGCCCGACATCGTGTCGCGGACCCACCGCAGCCCGGTCACCGAGTCGAGATAGCTCCAGTAGAACTTGGGGAACGAGTGGAGGTTGTACTGGCGCTGCATCTGCTCGACGACCTCGGGCGGCGGCTGGCGCCCCTCGGGGTTTTCGAGCGGGTTGCCCGGGATCGCCCACGAGAGCGTCAGCGTGATCGTGTAGATCACCAGCAGGATGACGGGCAGCTGCGCAAGCCGGCGGAGGATGATGCCGATCATGGGGTGGTCGCCTCGGCGCGCTCGCCCGTCGCGCCCGCATCATCCGGCGTGTTCCCGCCGTGCATCGTCCTCGGCTTGTCGGGCCCCTTGCCGTCGCCCAGCACGTCCACCAGCGAGGCGTACTGCTTCATCCGCGGGTGGGCGCTGATGCCCGTGATGCGGGCCGGGTCGAACATCATCACGTGCGCGTAGTGGAAGATCGGCACCATCGGCACGTCCTGCATCAGCATCCGCTCGGCCTCGGCGAGGATCACCAGCCGCGTGCCCGCGTCGGGTTCGTCCGCCGCTTTGTCGAGCAGGCCGTCGTACACCGCGTTGGTGTAGCCCCGGTCGTTGTTCCCGTCGCCCGTGCGGGAGAGGTCGAGGAACGTGGTGGGGTCGCCGTAGTCGCCGTACCACCCGGCGCGGGTCGTGATGAACCGCTTCTTCTTCAGGTCGTCGCGGTAGACCTTGAGTTCTTTCTGCGCCAGCGAGATCGGCACGCCCAGGTGCTGCTGCCAGTTCTTGGCGATGGTCTGCGCGATCAGGTCGTGCCCGGCGTCCTTGTTGAACAGCAACTCGACGGTGATCGGGAAGTCGTTGGGCGGGTCCGGGTACCCCGCCTCGGCCAGCAAAGCCCGAGCCCGCGCGACGATCGCCTCGGCCTCGGCCGGCGTCGCGGCGTCCCCTATGTTGGGCAGCCCCTCCGGGTTCGGGTACCCGCCGATCGACCCGGGCGGGATCAGCACGCCCGCGGGCTGCTCGCCGAGCCGGCGGACGCTGTCCACGATCGACCGCTTGTCGATCACCATCGCGAAGGCCCGGCGCACCCGCGGGTCGTGGAACGGGTTGGACCGCCCGTCGGCCAGCCGTTCCTCGCAGTTGAAGTTCCAGAAGTACGTCCCGAACGCGCTGGGCGCGTGCGTCTCCTTGCGCGGGTCCGCGGGCAGGCGACGGTCGATCTCGAACTCGTCGAGCCCCCGCGCCCGCAGCTCGGCCACCTCGTCGGCGTGCTCGGCCCGGAAGGCCAGCTTGTCGGCGATCATGTCCCCGCGGTACCCCGCCGTCACGTCGGACACCCAGTCCACGGCGCCGGTCTGGTACGCGAGGACCTCCGAGTTGGGGTCCGGGATCGACGGGATGCTGATCGTGTCGATCGCGATCGAGTCGATGCCCCAGTAGTGCGGGTTCTTCGCGAGGCGCACCTCGCGCTTGAACCGCCAGCTCTCGAGCATGAACGCCCCGTTGGTCACCAGCACGCCCGGCTTGGTCCACCCGCTCCGGCGGATCAGCCGCCCGGTCGCGTCGTCGGGCTTCTCGTATTGCTCGACCAGGGGCGGGTAGACCGGCGCGAGCACCGTGAACGCGCACAGATCAAGGAAGTACGGCACCCGCTTGGCCAGCGTGATCTCGAGCGTCCGCTCGTCGAGTGCGCGCATGCCCACCGTCGCGTCGAACCGCGCCAGCGACTGCGCCCAGACCTCGTCGGCGGTCTCCTGCGTGCGCTCGTCGGCGGGGCGTTCGAGGTACGCCTCCAGGTCCGCCGTGCGGGCTTCGTAGAACGCCTGGGCCCCCTCCACGAACATGAACATCGCGAAGTAGTCCGACGCGAGGTCGGGCAGCATCGCCCGCCGCCAGGAGTACCGGAAGTCGTCGGCCGTCACGGGCCGGCCGTTGGACCACTTCGCGTCGGGGCGCAGGTGGAAGGTGTACGTCAGCCCGTCCTCGGAGACCTCCCACGACTCGGCGACCGCGGGCACGACGTCGAAGTCTCGGCTGAGCACGTCGTGCTTGACGAGGCCCTCGAAGAGCAGCCGCCCGACGCGGAGGTCGGGCATCCAGCTCATCCGCTGGGGGTCGAGGGTGTTGATGTCCGAGCCGTTGGCGAAGGCGAAGTCCGCCCGCGGCTGGGGGCGGTCGGAGAGGATCGCCACACCGACCACCGCGAGCAGCAGGATCAATGGCGTGAGGATCCGCATCATGTCTCAGACGATACCAACTCCCCGGCCCGACGCCGCCCGGGCGTCACGGCCCGGGGACGAACCGGCCCCTGTCGAAGCCGTAGTCCCGCTCGAGGGCGCTGAGCAGCTGCACCGTGTCGGTCGGGAAGTCCCGCAGGTCCCGCGCGTTGTCCGAGGCGAGCTTGGTCGCCAGGTCCGTCTCGGGCACCTGCCCGCCCCGCCCGGTCGTCTCGGCGTGGCGGCGACGCGAGAAGTAGACGACGCTCTCCGCGGCCCGCACCAGCCCGACCT
Source organism: Phycisphaeraceae bacterium (assembly GCA_021604785.1). Taxonomy (GTDB): domain Bacteria; phylum Planctomycetota; class Phycisphaerae; order Phycisphaerales; family UBA1924; genus BQJQ01. The sequence goes on along the minus strand of BQJQ01000046.1, from coordinate 12,909 downwards.
CGAGCTCGCGGAGCGTGTCCTGCTGCGGATCGAAGCCTTCGAGGACCCGCGAGAGCACATCGGCGCCCAGCCCGATCGCGGCTTTGGAGGCCGGCGCGCTCATCGCCTCGTTCTTGGCGACGCTGGTCCGCACGATCCCGCTCGCCCGCAGCGCGAAGCCGATCGTGCCCTTGTCGAGCTCGGCGCCGCGGACGCGCTCGCCCGATGCTTCGGAGAGCACGGTGATCGCCCGGCTCCGCGCGTCGTTGAGCAGGCCGGGGCGGATCTCGGTCGCGACGCCCAACGAGCGCGCCGCCGCGTCGGCCGCCCGCGTCTGCGGGTCCTGGCGGATTGTCTTGCCCAACGCCTCGATGACTCTGCTGGCCCCCTCGGGCGAGAGCGTCGCCGAGTTGGGCGTGATCGACCCGAGCACCTCGCCCAGGCGGCCGGCCGCGAAGACGCGGATGCCCTCGTCGTCCGAGTCGAGCAGCCCGATGAGCCGGTCCGCGGCGCGTTCGGTGCCGAGCCCGCCGGCGAGGCGCATGCCCGTGAGCCGCTGGGCCGCGTCCTCGGATTCGATCAGCGTCTCGACCGTGGGCCAGAGCGCCCCGGCGTACGCGTCGCGGAACGAGGCCGTCGCGCTCGACTGCCCCAGCGGGGCGAGCAACGCCGCCCGTGACCGGCGGACCCGGGTGAAGTCGTCCGAGGTCAGGCCCGCGAGTTGGGCCTGCACGAAGGTCTGCACGCGCTCGCGGTCGCCGCCCGAGAGGGAGACCATGGTGATCAGCTTGGGGTCGAGCGTCTCGACCTGCCCGAACGCGGGCGTGGGCGCGCACACGAAGGCGCCCGCAAGCAAGAGCCCGAGGAGCGGCCTGGCCGCCGACAAACGCTGCATCGATCGAAGGGAAAAGGATCGCAACCGTGAGCCTCCGGATCGTGGGGTGGGCCCTCGAAGGGCCCTGGTGTTCCCGGGGCGCGTCCCGGGGCCCGCCCGCTGGGCCACGGGGCCTCGAAAGCTAGCAGTCGCCCGCCCACCGGTCAAACCACGGGCTCTGCTGGCCCAGGTTCGCCTGGACGCCCGGGTTTGTTCGGGGCTCGGGGGATTCTCTCAGTAGACTGTGTTCATGCAGGAGCCGCCAAGCCCATACCCCGGCGGAGAGGGGCCGGATGGCTGGATCGCCGCGATCGGCGGGCTGCTGTTCGTGGGGTTCCTGATTGCCTGCGCCGTGCTGTTTCTCATGGCGCTCGTCCGGGCCATCTTCTGAGAGGCCCGTGCCCGACGCCTTGTGGCCCCAGCCCACGGTGACCGGCGGGGTAGGCTTTGGGCGTGCTCGTCCGCCCCCTGTCCACGCCGCCCGCCCGCATCGAGGACCTCCTCGACGCCGAGACGCTCGCCCGCCTGGACCGGCTGGACGTCGTCTCTCGCCGCGTCTTCGCGGGCAAGATGCCCGGGGAGCGCCGCTCCAAGGCCCGCGGCCAGTCCGTCGAGTTCGACGACTTCCGCCCCTACTCGCCCGGCGACGACCTCCGCCACGTCGATTGGCACGTGCTGGCCCGCTTGGACCGTCTGGTCGTCAAGCTCTTCCGGGCCGAGGAGGACCTGGGCGTGCGGCTGGTGATCGACCGGTCCGCCTCCATGCTCGCCGGCGACCCGCCCAAGGCGACGCTCGCCGCCCGGCTGGCGATCGCGCTGGGCTACATCGGATTAGTCAACTCCAACCGCGTCTCGGTCGCCACCTTCGGCGCTGCCGGGACTGCAACGGGCATGCGCACCCTCCGCCCCATGCGTGGGCGGCAGAACCTCGCCCGCCTCTCGCGGTTCGTGCTCGATGCGCTAGGCGAGCAGTTCAGGGGCTCGGTCGAGGCGACGGAGGGCGGGGCGTCAGGCGTGGGGGCGGGTGTGGATCTCTCGGGCGCCCTCACCCGCGTCGCGATGGACCCGACGGGCGGACCCGGGCTCGTCGTCGTCATCTCGGACTTCATGGACCGCGCGGGGTACGTCGCCGGCCTCAACGCGCTGGCGGCGCGGGGCAACTTCGACGTGGTCTGCGCGCAAACCCTCGCCCCGGGCGAGCTGGACCCGGCGGCCGACGCCCCGGGCGGGCTGATCGGCGACCTGCGTCTGGTGGACAGCGAGAGCGGCCTGCCCGCCGAGGTGACGGTCACCACCGGGCTGCTCAAGCGCTACCGCGAGCGGTTGGACCAGTTCGTGGGCGGGCTGGACCAGGCCTGCCGGGCGCGCGGGTTCACGCACCTGGTGGTGCCGAGCGATGCGGACGTGGGGGAGCTGATCCACACGTCGCTGCGGCGGCGCGGGGTGCTGGGGTGACGCTCAGGGGCAGCCGCCCAGGAACTCGTCGACGAACGCCTCGATGTCGTCGACGTTGAGGACGCCGTTGCCGTCCATGTCCGCGGCGCACGGGTTGGGGTCGTCCACCACGCGCACGGTGTAGCTCAGGAACCCGTCCTCGTACCCGTCGGTCTTGTCCCACGACACGAGCCCGAACCCCGCGTTCACCCGGGCGTTGGGCCCCACCGACTTGTAGTCCGCCGGGTCGTCGGGCAGCGACGTCATGGACACGCTGAACACCCCGGCCGGCGGCGCGAACACGAGCAAGCCCGCGACATCCCACGTATCGAACGTGCCCGTGTACGTGAACCGGTTGTGTTGCAGGTCGTCGGGGTCCACCGGGTCCGGCTCGAGCGGCATCGGGTTGTCCGCGGGGTACCGGAACTCGGCGGCGGCGACGGGCTCGAACTGCACACGCGACGCGTTCGCGAACACCGGCGCCGCCCCGGCGTCGAAGATGTACGACCCGCCGCTGAAGCTCGGCGACGCGGACCCGCCCGGGCTGAAGATCACCTCCACCCGGATCTCGATGAACGGCTGCGCCGAAGCGCCGCCCGCCAACAACGCCAACCCAACAACGCCCGCCACCCCGCTGTGCATGCTCGATCCCTCTCCAGAATCGCCCAGCGTACGGGATCGCCGCGGGCGACTCAATGGGCTAGAGGACACAAGGGGATCATGCGTGGGGGCGGACCGCGAGTCGTGGCACCCGGCGCGGGGTGCTGGGGTGAGGCGTGTGTATCATCCCCGGAAGGATGGTTGATCCACACGGAGCGTCAACCCTCGGACGTCGCATCCTTCTGGGCTTCGAAGGCAGCCCAATCCACCGGAAAGTGGAGTGGCGCGCCGTCGATCGAGATCTCCCAGCCCTCCGGAGTCCGCGACGGAACCGAGACGTTCGCGTAGTGCAGTCTCCGATGGCAGGTTGCGCAGACTACGACCACGTACTCGGGTGCAAGACAGTCCTCTGGAGGATCGTCCGCGAGATGGAAGAGGTGGTGCACCTCGCAGTACCTCTTGCCGTTGCGCTTCTTGAAGCCGATCTCGCCACAGACTTGGCAGCGAGTCGAGCGAGTTGCCACGACGTAATCCTTCACGTTGCTGGGGCGTTCGTATCGGTAGAGAATCCGCTGCACCTGAGTGCGGCGTTTCGGGGTCGGTGCCCGCAGAAACGCCCTTTGGAGTTCCTTCTTGAGACGGTCCATGTGTGTGGACCCAGTGGCGCTTATCGGGATGGCGTCGCTCGTGGGTGGGCCGATGCCGCCCACGTGCAGGATTGCTTCATAGAGATCACGGGAGATCGTGCGCACGCTGGGTCGCATGCCATCGGCCTGTTCCCACGGTTTCCCGTTGGGGCCATCCTGGTAAGGAACGTCGTGCTTGAACGGGCGGTAGTCGATGATCTCGCCGTAATAGTGGCCTGCGTCCTCATCGTCTTCGGTAACATCGGTGATCACGCCGGCGCCGAAATACGCCTGGGCGCCACCGTCGCGGGGCTCGTAGTACACGAACTCACGTGGGTGGTCCCCAACACTCCTGCGGTACCGCTTCGGGAAGTGGTACTGCTCGCCCACGACGTCCTTGTAGTCTGAGCTGTGACGGTACTGGCTGAGGATCAAAGGCTTCGGGCGTACATCGAACCCCAAGCGGCGCAAGACCTCGTTCGCGTGACCCGCGCCCTCACCGCCGAACAATCCGACATACGGCTCGCCGCCGTTGTAGGGCTTCGACGCCAGCGCGATGATGACCTTGGGCGGGAACCACTCGCCGTCGTGATGTACGTCGTACAGGACCGACGGGCCGAGCTTCTCGGGGCGCTCGCCTGCTCGGTATTCTTCGACCGCTCGCTCGATGTCGCCCTTGGTGATCTCGGTCGGTATCGGCATCTGGGGATCCTACCGCCACGGATCACGATTCATGCCTCGTCTGGATCATGACCGGGTCCCGTCATGATCCAGACCGGCGCAAGCTCCAGGTCCACGCGGAGCCAACACCCTCGCTCGGGCGGGCGATGACTCCCAATGTCCGCTTCGCCCGCTTGAGCGTGATCTCCGCGATCCCCACCCCCTTCGCCTCGCTCAGCACCTCCCGCGCCCCCCGCGGCCCGTCCTTCAACGCATCCCCCAGCCACTCCACCGCCTCGCCCAACGCGTCCGGCTTGTCGCCCGCGTCGGCGCTCGCTTCGAGGTCGTCGGCCGTGTACGCGCACGCCTCGTCCACCCACGACAGACAATCGTCCTCGATGCGGTACACCAAACTCTCGGCGTCGCGCGTCAGGTTGTTCTTCACCGGCACCACCAGCCGCTTGGCCTGGTCGTCCGGGTGCTTGCTCACCAGCAGCACGATGCGGGCGGCCGCCGTGAACGCGAGCGAGCCCATCGCGCGGTACACGGCCTTGCCCTGCGCGCCCGACTTGTTCAGGTGCGTCACGCAGACCACCGCCATGCCGAAGTGCTCGGCGAACCGCCCCAGCTCGGCCAGCAGCCCCCGCGTCTCGGCGTTGTTGTGCGAATCGACCTTGCCCATGTACGCGCTGATCGGGTCCACGATCAGCAGCTTCGGGCTGCTCATGAGTTTCACGCAGTCGGCCAGCTGCGCGAGGTGCGTGTCCAGCGAGAGCTGGCGGATCCGCGGCGCGTCGTCGAGCCGCACGCCGCCCACGCAATGGATCCGCCGCAGGTCCGCCCCGAGCTTTTCCAGACGCGGGCGGATGGTGTCGCCCGGGTCGTCCTCGGCCGACAGCAGCAGCACATCGTGCGGCCCCGGCTCGCACTGGCTCCCCGACTCGGGCAGCACGCCCGTGCTCACCCGCGCCGCCAGGTCGAGCGTGACAAAGCTCTTGCCCAGCCCGGGGTCGCCGGCGAGCAGGGTCACCTTGCCCACCGCCGCCCGCCTCGGCCAGAGCCACCGCACCGGTCGAGACTCCACCGTGTCCAACGCCCGCACCACCGCCCGCAGTTGCCGCATGCCCGATCCTCCCCGCCGGCGGTGGGGGGAGGGCCCCGGCTGCGCTCACGCTAGCGGGGAACGGCGGCGTGTCCAGCGCGCGAGCACGCAGCGCGCGAACATGGCGCGCGCGGGGTGTCGGTCAGGTCAAACTTGCTTGTGCAGGTCCCCCTGGAAACTCTCCAGCTGCCCCATCCGCTCGAGCACCATGTCCACCGTGTGCTTGAAGTCCGCGCCCGGCTGCGGCGCCGGCGCGCCCGTCAGCTCCGCGTACTGCTCGTCGCTCAGGCGCAGGTACCGGCGCATCGCGTAGTCGTACACCACCTCGTGCTCGTCGCGCGACAGGTCCAGCCGCAGCTCGTTGATGATCTTCGTCCCTAGCCCGAGCCAGTCGTCCCACGTCTGCCTGGTGACGTGCTCGACCATCCACGCGCCCAGCTCGCCGCGGAACGGCGGGCGGGGCAGGCGAGACCCCGGCTTGCCCGTGACCGAGCAGGTCATGTCGCCCGCGCCCGAACCGTCCCCGCCGCTCGCCTCGGCCTTGGTCGCCGGCACCGGCGCGCCGATCTCGGTCAGCATCTCGCCCATCGCCTTGGCCGGCATCAGGTCGCCCTTGTCCGTCGCGCTGAGGAACCCGCGGGTGAGCAGGTCCTTGGCCGCCTCGGTCTGCCCGCTGTCGATCATCGCCCGCCCGCCGAGCTGGTACGCCTTGCTCATCGCCGGGTTGACCTCGGTGCACTGCACATAGGTCTTGGCGGCGTCCTCCCCCCGACCCGCCTGGGCGTACGCCCCCGCCAGCGAGAACAGGGCCATGTCGTTGTCGGGCTCGTCGGCGATCAGGGCCTCGAACCGGGCGATGCGCTCGTTGATGTCCATGCCCGAGCCTACGCCCGCCGGTGCCTGCGCGGGTACCGTGCCCTGCGCATGGGCACCCCCGACCCCATCCTGAAGACCACCCTCGCCGGCATCGACCTGGCCGCCCCCGTCCTGACCGCCGCGGGCACCGCCGGCACCACCGACGAGATCGGGGAAATCCTCGACCTGTCGCAGATCGGCGCCGTCGTCACCAAGTCCATCACCCCCGAGCCGCGCGAGGGCAACCCGCCCCCGCGGGTCGTCCCGCTCGACGTCGGCATGCTCAACGCCATCGGGCTGGCCGGCCCGGGCATCGACGCCTTCGCCGAGATGATCAGCGATCGCCCGCCCGGCAAGTGCCCGCTCATCGGCTCCGTCGCGGCCTTCGACATCGAGGGCTACGCCCGCGTCGCGCGCACGATGGGCGAGCTGGACGCGCTGGCTGCCATCGAGATCAACGTCTCCTGCCCCAACGTCCACGGCGGGACCGAGTTCGGGGCGGACCCCGTTGCGCTGGCCGAGGTCCTCAACGCGGCGCGCGAAGTGGCGGGGGGCAAGCCGGTCTTCGTCAAGCTCTCGCCCATCACCGTCGGCACGCCTCACTCGATCGCAGACCTCGCCCGCGTCGCCATCAACGCCGGCGTGCAGGCGATCACGCTCTGCAACACCGTCCCCGGCATGGCCATCGACGTCCGCACACGGGCGCCGGTGCTCACCAACGTCACCGGCGGGTACTCGGGCCCGGCTGTCCGCCCGATCGTGCTCAAGCTCGTCCACGACACCTACCGCGCCGCGGCGCGCGACGCGTCCGTCCCGATCATCGCCGCGGGCGGCGTCGCCGGGTGGGCCCACGCGGCCGAGTACATCCTCGCGGGCGCGACCGCCGTGCAGATCGGCGCCGGCTCCCTCGCCGACCCGCGCACGCCGGCGCGGGTCGCCAGGGGCCTCGGCAAGTGGGCACACGCGCAGGGCGTCTCGTCAATCGGCGAACTCACCGGAGCCATCAGGCTTCCGAGCTGACCTTCTCGCTCTCGGTGCGCATCCCAGCCAGCGCCGCCCGTAGGTTTCCGGTGGTCTTCGGCGATTCGGGCGCCGCCGTCGCGATCGGCTCGGGCTCGGCTTCCACGGCGGATTTCTTGAGCTCCCCGTCCTCGCGGACCTGATCGAGCTTCACCGCGACCCGCTTGGACACGCCGCGTTCCTGCATCGTCACGCCGTAGAGACGGTCCATCGACTGCATTGTGCGCTTGTTGTGCGTCACCACGATGAAGTGCGACTCGTCCGTGAAGTCGTGCAGCGCGCTGCAGTACCGCCCGACGTTGGACTCGTCCAGCGCCGCGTCCACTTCGTCGAGGATGCAGAAGCAGCTCGGCTTGGACCGGAAGATCGACATCAGCAGCGCCACCGCGGTGAGCGTCTTCTCCCCGCCCGAGAGCTGGCTGATCGACCGCGGCTCCTTGCCCGGCGGCTTGGCGATCACCTCGATGCCCGACTCGAGCAGGTCCACCTCGTCGGTGACGACCTTCTGCCCGTCCACTTCCTTGACCAGCGGCATGAGCCGCACCTCGGCCCGCCCGCCGCCGAACAGCCGCCGGAACATCCCGTCGCGCCCGCCGAACTCGGACTTGATCCGCTCGAAGACCTCGCCGAACCGCTCGCGGCTCGCGATGTCGAGCTTCTCCACGACCGTCGCCAGGCGCACCCGCGCGTGGTCGATGTCGTCCACCTGCGCGATCAGCTCCTCGTTCCGCCCGGCCAGCTCGGTCTCCTCGTCGATCGCGTTCAGGTTCACGTTGCCCAGGCGTTTCACCTCGCCCTTGAGCACGTTCACCCGTGCCTGCGCGTCGGCGGTGTCGATGGGCTCGACATCACCCGGCGCCATCACCTGACGGTACTCCTCGTGCTCGTCCGCTAGCGACACGCTCAGGTCCTCGCTGGCGCGCTCCTCGGCGGTCTCACGCTTGACCTCCAGCTCGCGCCGGCTCGACTCGACCGAGTGCCAGTCCCGCTCGACGCGGGTCGCCGCTTCGCGGAACGTCGCGACACGCTGCGAGACGTCGGTCATCGCCGCGTCGGCCTGGGCCAGCCGGGCCGAGCGGTCGGAGACGCGTTCTTCGATCGCCTTCCCCTGCGCGCGCAGGGACTCGACGCGTTCGAGCGCTTCGCGCTGCGTGGACTGGTGCTCGCTCACACGCTCCCGCGCGTGCTGGGCCTGCCGATCCGCCTCAGCCCGGTGCCGGTCGGCCTCGTCGGCCCGCGTCTGCAGCTGCGCCGCCTGCCGACGCGCGGACCCGAGCTGCTCGCCCAGACGCGACACCTCGACGCGGACCGCCGTGAGTTGCTCGCCCGTCTCCTGCGCCTGCGCTTCGTGGGCGCCGTGCTCGCGCTCCGTGCGTTCGAGGCTCGCGACCAGCTCGGCCCCCAGCGCGACCAGACGCTCGAGCCGCGACGACAGATCGGTGCGCTCTGTCGCGATCGTGTCCAGACGCTCGCGAAGGGCCCGCCCTTCCTCCTCGGCGGTCGTGTGCTCGCGGGTCAGCCGATCAAGCTCGCGGGTGAGCCGGTCCAGCTCGGCGTGCTCGCTCGCAAGCGCACGCTCGTACTCGCCCAACCGCGCGCTCGCCCCGGCGGACTCACGCTCCAGCGCGGACGCGTCGGCGTCCACCGCTTCGAGGCTCGCCCGCTCGAGGGCAAGATCGACGGACATCGCGGTGAGCTCGGTGTCCAGGCGGGCCAGCTCGGACCGCCGGGCGATAACGCCGTGGTGCTCGCCGGCGGTGTGCGGGCCCCCGACGACGCGGCCGTCGGACTCGAGCACCTCGCCCGAGCCCGTCACAAACCGCGCCCGGTGCCCCGCCAGCGGGCCCGCCGCGAGCATGAGCGCCGCGTCGAGCGAGTCAACCAGCAAAGTCCGCCCGAGCAGACGCGCCAGCAGCGGCGCCACAGCATCCGTCTTGGGGCGCACCAGATCGAGCGCACGCCGGGCGCGGTTGCCCAGCTGCGCGATCGCGTGCTCGGGGATCGGCGCGGGCGCGTCGCCCAGCCCGATCAAGGGCAAGAACGAGACACGCCCGGGCAGGGCAGACAGCTCCTCGGACCCCGGCACCGCGGCGACCGAACGCACGACCACCGCGCTGAGCTGCGCGCCCAGCGCCGTCTCCACCGCGTCGGCGTGCACCGTGTCTACCTCGATGAGCTCGGCCAGAGAGCCGACGATCCCCGTGAACCCCTCGGCACGCTCGTGATGCTCAAGAACCGCCCGCGCGCCGTCGGACAGGCCCGCGCGGGTGCGGACCATCTCTTCGAGCGTGGTGCGTTTCGCGTCGGCGCGGACGAACCGCTCGTCGAGCGTCGCGACACGCTCGGCCAGCCCGCGCCGGTCGGCCCCGAGCTGCTCCTGACGCGCGCGCAATCCGTCGAGTTGCGCCCGGACTTCGACGACGGCCGCGGTCCGGTGCTCCACACTCGCCGTGCGCTCGTCGATGCCCGAAACCGCGGATGCGCGCTCGCTCGCGAGCACCCCGGCCTTTTCGGTGACCGACACGAGCTGCTCGGAGAGCGTCTCGGCCCGGCGCGCCTCGGCCTGGTCCTGCGCCGCCAGCCCCGAACGCTCACGCTCCACCCCCGCGGCCCGCGACCGGTGCTCCGCCAGCGCCTCGCGGGCTTCGGTCGCCCGGCGGATCAACTCGGCCCGGCTGGTACTCATCTCCTCAGCCCGACGCTCGGTCTCGGCGAGCGACTCGTTGAGCGACGCGATCTGCTGCTGCTGCTCCTCGAGCTCGGCCGCGATCGCGCCGGCCCGCTCCTCGGCTTCACGCGAACGCTTGAACTCCGCCTCGGCGCGCTGCTCGGCTTCCTCGATCGCCGCCTTGGCCAGCCCGGCCCGCTGCTCGGCCTGCTCGGCGCCGTGGCGGGCGCCGGTCCGCTCGTCCTCGGCTTCACGCAGCGACCCGGCCAGCTCATGACGCCCGATCTGCGCGCTCTGCAGCTCACTCTCGGCGGCCTCAAACTTCGCTTGCGATTCGTTCCGCTCGGTCTCGAGCTTGCTCAGCTGGCTCGTGAGCCCGTCGAGCCGCGCCCGGATGTCGTCGTACTGCTCGAACGCGAGCGCCAAACGCAGCGCCGAAACCTCGTCGGTCAGGTCACGGTACCGGCGCGCTTTGGCAGCCTGCCCGCGGACCATCCGCAAACGCCGATCTGTGCTGGCGAGCTGGTCGCGGGTGCGGGTGAGGTTAATCTCGGTGCGCTCGAGCTTGCGCTGCGTCTCGGCCCGCCGGGCGCGGTACTTGGCGATGCCCGCGGCTTCCTCGAAGATGTGTCGCCGGTCCTGCGGGCTCGCCAGCAGCATCGCGTCCACACGCCCCTGCTCGATGATCGAGTAGGCGTCGGCTCCGATGCCCGTGTCCAGGAACAAGTCGCGGATGTCGCGCAGGCGGGCGATGCGCCCGTTGATGAGGTACTGGCTCTTGCCGTCGCGGTAGAGCCGACGCTCGACCTCGACGGTCTGCGTGTCGATGGGTAGCGGCCGCGAGACCTGACGCGAGATCAACGCGGGCGCCTCGGCGGGGTCCTGCGGGGCGTCCTGCTCGGCTTGCGGGTGCTGCTCGTCGGTGATCTCAGTCGCGTCGTCGCCCTGGTCCTCAGCGGGCATCACCACCGGCGGGCGTTCGATAACGGGGTTCTCGAACGCGAGCGAGACCGAGGCCATCCCCGCCGGCTTGCGCTTGGCGCTGCCCGCGAAGATGACGTCGATCATCTCCTTGCCGCGCAAGGACTTGCTCGAGCGCTCGCCCAGCACCCACTTGATGGCATCGACGACGTTGGACTTGCCGCACCCGTTGGGCCCGACCACGCCCGTCAGCTGGTCGTCGAAGGTGAAGACGGTGGGGTCGGCGAAGCTCTTGAACCCGTTGAGCGTCAGGCGTGTGAGCCGGAGCCCGCCCGTCCGGGCCTGCTCGGGGCTGAGGTCGGGGGTCGTGTCCACGCGATCGCTCGGGGTGACGGCCGGGGCATCGCTCCGGGTCTCACTCGGGTGAAAGTCACGCATCGGTTCGGCATTCAGGGGCATCGGCGGCGCGACCTCCGTGTCAGGCGCCAGAGATTGGTGATGCGCCGAGCGATCCGGCTCGTCTGGCCCGTCCGTGGGCCGTGCGCATCGGTGTCCTCGGCCCACGAGGGCGACCGAGTCGGGTCAGCATAATCGCTCGCGGGCCCGCGTGCGTGGGTCGTGTGCACAAATCGCGTCATTCGTCCCTGCCGACGGGCACCTCGGCGGCGGGCCCGGGGTCGGCGGGCTCCTCCTCGGGGCTCTGTGCGACGGGCGGGGTGAGGGGAACCAACAGCGACTTCCGTCGGGGCGTGGACTCGCCGGGCTGGACGATCCGGGCCCGCGGGTTGTCCAGCCCCTCGAAGACGACGATCGTCTGCTCCTCGCCGGGCATCTCGGCGCGGACCGCGATCTCCTGGCTCTCGCCGGCCTGCAGGAGCTCGGCGAGCAGGCGGTCCTGCTCGGTCGTGAACGCCGCGGCGAGCTGGCCCTGCCGCTGCACCTCGTAGAGCGCCCCGACGACCTCCGAGTACGACAGCCCAAGCCCGGGGCGGGGCTGCTCGGGGCTCGGGTCGTGGGCGAGGAAGTCGATGATCCCGCGCAGCGTGGGCTCGACCTCGTGGGTGATGGTCTCGCCCGTCTTCTCGTTGTGGTAGCGGGCCCGGATGCGTCCGGAGTTGCCGGTGCGGGAGAAGAGCAGGCGGTCCGACCAGGCGCTGACGAGCATCGGGCCCTCGATCGTGTCGTCGCGCCCGAACAGCGCGATGCGGGGCTCGCCCTGCTGGGTGACGTAGATGAGCGGGTCGCCGGCGGGCGCGCGGTCGAGCAGGAATTTGCCCGCGATGACCTCGCGCGAGACGAGCTGCATGGTGCCGTCGGGCAGGCGGGTCCGGGCGAGCCCGTCAAGGGCAGCGATGGACAGGCGGGCCGAGGCGTTGCCCGGCTCGCGTCGGGCCATCGCGAGGATGCGCCGGCGCTGGGCCTCGATGGCGCGCTCCGCGAGCGCTTCGTACGCCGCGACGCGGACGACCAGGTCGTCCTCGCCGAGCAGCTGGGCGAGGGTCTGCTCGATGCGCGGCCCACCCTCGACGCGCCCGAGCAGGCGGACTGCTTCGGACCGGACCGACGCGGGCCCGTTCTGGGCGAGGTCCATCAGCGGCTCGGCCGAGCGGGCATCGCCCAGGCTCGCGCCCGCGCGGAGGGCCGCCAGGCGCGGGTTCGATTCCGGGTGGTTGTACAGGTCCCTCAGGAACGGGAGCGAGCGCTCGCCGAGCGCTTCGAGGCACCACGACATGTCCGTCGCGAGCTTGGGCTGGGCGATCAGGTCCCGCGCGTACCGGCGGGCGTAGACCTCGGGGTACGCTTGGTCGAGCGTGAGGTGGCGGATCAACTCGGCGAACTCGGTCTCGCGGCCGCGGTACTTGAAGGGCACGCGGACACGCACGAGCTGCTCGTCGCGCCCACGGGCGGTTGGCTCGCGGTCGCCGCTGGCGCGGGGGTAGACGGAGTTGATCGCGTTGGCGATCTGGCGGGCGCGCCCGTGGGAAGGATTGTCAAGGATGATGTCGATATAGAGCGATTCGCGGACGGTGCCGCCGTCGAGCACACGCCCGATGGTGCGGGTGACGCCGTCGGTCTCGGACCCGGGCTCCGCGAACGGGTTGATGAAGACGGGCCCGCGGGCCTCGCCGATGACGCGTGTCTGGCGGGACCCAAACGCCGAGGGCGGACC
>BQJQ01000045.1 GCA_021604785.1 Phycisphaeraceae bacterium | reverse complement strand
GCGGTCGCGGACGGCATCGGCCGCCGCGGCGCGCCAATCAGCGCCGAATCGCTTGCTGACGAGCCGGTCCCACGCGATGCGGCGCGTGCCGACGTCGAGCAGGAAGACGAACAGCGCCCACCACAGCAGCACGGGCCACAGCGGCGTCATCGCCCGGCGCGGCTCGACGCCGGTGCGGTCGAACAAGTCCGGCACGTCAGCACCGTCGAGCACGCGCCCGCCGCCGGCGCGGGCGATGGCGGCGACGCGGTCGGTGTCCGGCTCGACGCGGGCATACTCGACACCCGCGCCCACCGAGGCACCGCCGAACGCGGGGCTCAGGCGTGTCCCGCCGCGCGAGGGGCGTGCGATGACGACGTAGCTGCCCGAGGTGCGCGCCCGCATCTGGCCTTCGTAGACGCCCGGCGCCGTCTGACGCAGGCGGAGCTCGACCGGGTCATCACCGCCGGGCACGTAGACAGTGGTCGGCACGGCGAGCCCGTCCACGGGCCGGTCCGACTCATCGAACGCCTCGAAGTGGACGCTCAGCACGCCGTCGTTGATCTGTGACTGTACCTCGCCCGAGGAGGATACCGGTGCGCGCGCAGTCTGGCGGGCGATGTTCGTCCACAGAGTCCGGTACCCGTCCCAGTCGATCCAGTCACGGGCCCAGTCTTCGGTGTCGCTCGTGAACGCCGCCACCTGCCCCAACCCGACCGGCCAGTGCGCGAGCACCGGCTCGCCCTCGGGCGACGCGATCGCGTAGGTGATCCCCGGCTCAGGGCGCGCCCGCGTGAGCACGAGCCCGCCGAGCTCGGGCGGGGCGCCGAGCCCCTCGGTCAGCGGCGAGGCCGTCGCGAGAATCGCGGGCTGGAACATCCCCTCACGCACCAGCGGCGAACGCACGACGCGCACCGCCTTGAGAAAGACACGCGGGAGGACGTTCGGGTTCGAGACCGCGTAGTACGCGCCGCCGCCCTCGGCCGCGGTGCGTTCGAGGGTGTCCATGTCGGCCGAGTCACCCACCGCGATGGTCGAGACGGTGATCCCCTCGCGGCGCATCTGGGCAGCGAGCATCGGGATCCGCTCGGGGTTCTGGCTTTGCCCGTCCGAGAGCACGATGACGTGGCGGACTTTCGCCTCGACGCCCGAGAGCTGCTGGCGCGCCATCTCGAGAGCGGGCGGCAGGTTCGTCCCCCCGCCCGAGGGGATCGACCGGATCTTCGACTGCGCCCGCTCGGGCCGATCGTTCGGCGCGAGCGGGACCACGAGCCTGGCGGAGTTGTTGAACGAGATCGCGCCCACCAGGTCGCGCTCATCGAGCACATCGATCGCGAGGGCCGCGGACTCGTTCGCGATCTTCTGCTGGGTTTCCGGGCTGCCGAAGACGAAGCGGTTCATCGAGCCCGAGCTGTCGAGGACGAACACAACCGCGGCCTCCGGCACGACGAGCTTGTCGGGCAGGTCGAGCGCGACGGGCAGGATCTCCTCGACGTCCGTGCCCTTCCACCCCCCGGCGCCGAACGAATCCGGCCCGCCGACCATGACGAGCCCCACGCCCAGATCGCGCACCGCGTCGGTGATCGCCCTGTGCCCGGCGCGCGGGATCTCCTCGGCGGGCACGTTCTCGAGAATGATCAGGTCGTGCGCCTGCAAACCCAGCACATCGGTCGTCATCGCGCCGGGCTGGACCACGGTGACATCCACGCCTTCTTCGCGGAGCACGCGGGCCAGCGTGCCGCCGTCGCCCATCGTGCTTACGCCGTCCACGAGTAGGACCGAGCCCTTGCCCGGGGTGATGGTGAACCCGGCGGCGCGGTTGTTGTCGAGCGTGCGGTCGGCGATGGGATCGCCGTCGGCATCGAGCTCGGGCTCGAAGACCGCCTCGAACCGGTGCACGCGCCCGGGCGGGAGCGAGACGGGGACCGTGACCACGCGCGTCCCGGGCGCGAGCTCGACGACGAGGCCGTCGCCGGGCGAGCGGGGGTCGGCGTCCACGGGCTCGCCCTCGCGCAGCAGGCGGAGCGTGCCGCGGGCGGGGCCGGTGGCGCGCAGGGTGACACGCACGGGGACGGTCGACTCGGACGTCGCGCGGGCGGGCGCGTCCACGCCTTCGACGACAACCTCGGTGCCGGCGCGAAACGGGACCGCGACGGCGTCGATGGTGACGCCCGAGGAGCCCGCTGCCAGCTCGGCCGCGGCGCGCGTGCCGTCGCCCGCCGTCTCATTGCCGTCGGTGAATACGACGATGCGGGCGGCCGAATCCGGCGGGACCAGGCCCGCGGCGAGGCGGATGGCACCCTCGATGTCCGACCCCTCCGTGCCCGAGGGTACGAGCGTGCGGCCGAGCACGTCCGCCCGGGCCGGGGCGGCAGCGGCGAGCGCCCGCCCATCGAACGTCACCACGCCCAGCAGATCGTCTGGTTCGCGCGTCCGCGAAGCGCGCTCGAGGAATGCCCGGGCCGCGTCTTCGGGCCCCAGCGCGCGCCCCTCGGCGTCTGCCCCGAACGAGCCGAACCGCGACACGCTGCCCGACATGTCGATGACACCTACGACGGCGACGCGGTCGGTCCGACGGACGGCGCTGAGCCCGGCGAGCATCGCCGCGATCAGAAAGAGCAGCGCCGCGCGGGCGATGACCGCCGACGCGCGCCGGGCGGGGCTCATCGCGCTGAACCACCGCCACGCGACAAAGGCGCACGGCACGCACGCCGCCCCGATCGCCAACCACCACGGGTTAATGAGCGCCCAGTCCATCACGGGTCCGCCGGCGCGTCGGCGTCGCGCCCAAGCGGGATGTCGGTCGCGTCGGTCGAGCGCTGCTCCATCCGGTCGTAGACGCGCCGGACCAGATCGCGGTATTTGCGCGGCACCGACTGCTGCTCGATCGCCCGCTTGGCGCTGTCGGCGGCTTCACGCATCTGGCGGGCGGCCTCGCTGCGGCGCTGCGGGTCGGCGGGCGGGCCGTTCTCGTCGAACCACTCGGAGACGACACGCTCGCCCGCGGGCGCATCACCCGAGCGGCGGAAGTCGGCGGGCTCGGTCGCGCCGGGCGGCGGCACCGCGTCTGTGGGCAGCCCGACGTCGTCGCCGTTGCCAGCGCCGGGGCCGTCGGCGCGGGGTTGATCGGGCGAGCCTTCGCCGCCGCCTTCGCGTTGGTCCTGCCCCGCGCCGGGCGGGCGCTCGCCGGGGGATTGGTCGGCGGGGTCGAGCATGTCGCGCGCCCGCTGGCGGAGATCGCGGGCGCGGTCGGTGCGTCGGCGTGCGTCCTCGGGCCGGCGCGCGAGATCGTCGAGAGCCTGGTCGAGCCCCTCGCGTTGGCCCGGAGTCCCGTCGCGGGGTTCACCCTCGCCCGGAGCGGGCTGTTGCTGCTCGGACGAGGGCGCGGGCTGCTCGCCGGGAACGCCGCCGGGTCGATCGGACGGGCGCTCGCCGGGTTGGTCACCTGGGGTTTCTCCCGGTTGCTCGCGCGGCGTCTCGCCCTGTTGATCGCCGGGAGTCTCGCCCGGTTGTCCGTTGGGTTGACCACGCGGCTGCTCGCCCGGATTTTCTCCGGGCTGGGGCGTCGAGCCCTCGCGCCCCGAGGGCGCCTCGTCGGGCGTTCCATCTTCCAACGGCGCGGGCTGCTCGCGCTCGTCGCCATCGACCGGCTCGGCTTGCCCTTCGCCCGGCTGTTCTTCTCCAGGCTGTTGCTCATCCGGCTGATTCTCGCCGGGTTGTTGTTCGCCCGGCTGCGCGCCTTGGCTCTCTTGCGGTGTGCCCTCGGGCGATTGCTCGGCGGACGGCTCGCGGCGTTCATCCGGCGCAGAACCCTTACGCTGCGACGGGTCGGGTGCTGGACGCTCACCCTCGCCCTGCGGATCTCCCGACTCGCCCGTTTGATCCCGCGGCTCGCCCGGAGCCTCTCGATTCGGCGCCTCTTCCGGCGCGCCACGCTGATCACCCGACGGCTGCCGGTCCTCCGGACGCTCGCTGCCACCGCTGGGCTTGGGCTGCTCGGGTGTTTGCTCGCGCACGCGCTCGGCGGACCGCCGGGCCGCGTCGGCCAGACGCTGGCGGTCTTCACGCGCGCGCTCCTGCGCCTCGCGCCGGTCGAGCTCCTCGCGCGCACGCTCGGCGGCTTCGCGGGCCGAGGCGGGGTCCATGCCCTCACGCTCGAGTTCCTCGGCGATCTCCTCGGCCGAAGGGGACTCATCGCCCGCCTCCGGCTGCTCGTTCGGGGCTGGCTCGGACGGCGATGACTCGGTCGGCGCCTCGGCGGCGGGATCCGCGACCGGCTGATCCTCCGAAACGCCAGGGTCACTCGAGTCCGCGGGCGGCTGGGCGTCGGTCGGTCCCGCATCCTCAGCCCCGCGCTCGGAAGCATCCTCAGGCGCCGTCGTCTCAAGCCGTCGCGCAAGATCCTCGAGCTCGCCCGCCAGCCGCTCGCGTTCTTCGGGCGTCATCCGCTCGGCCCCGTCGAGCAGTTCACGCGCCGCGTCACGCGCAGACTCAAGATCCCCCCGGTCCAACGCGTCCGCGAGCCCGCGCAGCGCGTCGTCGGTCGCCTCGGCACCGTCGTCGGGCTCGCCCGAGCCCAGCGGGGCCTGCGCCAGTTCGTCGCGCAGGGCCTGATCGTCCAGCTCATCGCGCCGCGTCTCTCGGTCGATCTCCTCGGCGGCACGCTCTAACGCCGCCGCGGACTCGGCCAACGCTTGCTCGGGGTCGCCCGCGTCGTCGCGCAGCTCACGCTCGAGCTCGGCGAGCGCCTCCAGCTCCGCTTCTGACGCCCCGGACGATTCGTCGGCAGTCTGTTCGAGCTCCTCGATCGCGCTCGCCACCTCGTCCGCCGCAGCTTCACGCTCCGCGAGCGTGGGCCCGGGTTCAACCGGCACCGCCACTGACGCGCGCGCCGGGACGAACACGCCAACCGCGACCGCGCCGATCACGCCCGCGGCCACCACCCACCACGACCGACCAAACCCGAGCGGCACCGCCCGCGATACGGACGCCTCAGGCGCGACCCGCTCGGCCTCGGCGGTGACCAAGTTCAGCACCGCGCCGTCCACACCCGCACCCGCGGGCAGGGCAGCAAGCTCCATCGCCGACGAGAGCCTGTCCTTGAGCCCGAGCACGGCGTCGAGCGTGCGGGCGCCGCGGAGGGTTGACCACCGCGTCGCACCCGCGGACACGAGCCCGACGGCTGCCCCCGCTCCGAGGCAGACGCCCAGGCCCACCCACCACGCCGGGCCAACGCCAACCACCTTGATGATCCCGACAGCGATGAGGGCAACGACCGCGCCCACCGCGAGCGAACGCCCGCATCGGGCGAGTGCATCGCGCCCCCATCCGCGCCGGGCCGCCTTGTGAGCCGCGAGGCGCGTCTGGGGCAGGCGAACGTCCACGCTGGGCGTCGTCGGGTCCATCCGTTTCAATTGTACGTGCCGGGACGCCGGGTGCTGCACGCGATACGCTCCCGGCGTGCCCGATGGACCCGATATCTCCGACGTGCTCGCCCGACTGCGCGGCTCGGACCGCCTGACCCGCCCAGAGGCGGACGGGGTCTTCGAGTCGCTGCTCGCCGGAAAAATGAACGAGGCCCAGATCTGCGACCTGCTCACCCTGCTCGCAGAGCGGGGGCCGAGCGTCGCCGAGCTCGCGGGCGCGGCGGACGCGATGCGCCGCCATGTCACGCCCGTCGTGGCCCCCACCGGCTCCGATGTACGCGTTATCGACACCTGCGGCACCGGCGGGGCACCCAAAACGTTCAACGTCTCCACCGCCGCGGCGATCGTGGCGGCGGCGTGCGAGCCCGAAGCGGGCTCGGGTATCCGTCGCGTGGTCGTCGCCAAGCACGGCAACCGCAGCCGCACCGGGCGCGGGTCCGCCGAGGTGCTCGGCGCGCTGGGTGTGAACGTGGACGCGTCGCCCGAGACGCAATCCCGCTGCCTCGATGATGCGGGCGTCTGCTTCTGTTTCGCGATCCACCACCACCCGGCGATGAAGCACGCCGCGGGCCCGCGCAAGGCGCTCGGGTTCCCGACGATCTTCAACCTGCTGGGCCCGCTGACGAACCCCGCGGGCGCGAGCCGCCAGCTGATCGGGGTCTACGCCGAGCCGTTCGTGGATCTGGTCGCCGCGGCGCTGGTCGAGCTGGGCGCCGAGCGGGCGATGGTCGTCCACGCGCGCGACGGGCTGGACGAACTCACCGTCACCGCCCCGACGCTCGTGGCCCACGTTGATCGCGGTTCGGTCCGTCGTGAAGAAATCGACCCCGCCGCCCTCGGGCTCGCACCCGCGGCGATCGAGGACGTCCGCGTCGAAAGCGTCGAGGGCTCCGCCGAGCTCATCCGCCGGATCCTCGACGGGGCACCCGGGCCGGCCCGCGACATGGTTGCGCTGACCGCGGCGGGCGCGCTGCTGGTCGCGGAAGCTTCGGCCGACTGGGGCCGCTCGCTGGCGATCGCGAACGACGCGATCGACTCCGGGCGGGCCCGCGAGAAGCTCGAACGCCTCGCCGCGGTCTCGCACGCCCCGTAGCGGCGCGTCAGAAAGTCAGTTGGAAGTCGCGAGATCGAGGACGGCTTCGATCAGGTAATCGTCCGCGTGGTCCACATCCGCCGTGCGGTACGAGTACACCTCGCGCCCAACCAAGGCGATCTGCATCCCGTCCTGCGTGCTCGGCATCGGGGCGACCCACACCACCGCCGAGATCCCGGGCTCCGACTTCAGCAGCTTGCGCAAACGCGTCCGCAACTCATCGGTCTCCAGCGGCGTCGCACCCCGGTCCGCCCGCGCCCGGGCGACGAGCCCGATGGCCCGCTCGTCCGCGCCGTCGGATACAAGATCCCCCAGGAACTCGACGCCCAACTCGCTCAGAGCTTCAACGCCCTGGTCGATCTCGAGGTCCAGCGCCGGGTCCATCGGGTGCGAGAGGTCCGAGACAATCAGCACGGTCCGCTCGAGCCGGGGCAGGTCGTCGTGCCACCCGTCGCCCATGTCCCAGGTGCCGCTGTCAAAGTCCGAGTCGTGATCGACGCGGTACGACGTGCCGGCGTCCCGCTGCTTGGCCACCATCACGATGCCCGCGACGGCGAGGAACATGATCAGAAACGCGACGATCGCGCCGGTCATGCCGGCGCGGGTGCCGCGGGGGTTCCGGGTCACGCCCCGGCGGTGCGAGATGCGCGTGTTCGCCCGCTCGCGCCGGATGCGGGCTCGCTCGCGTGCCTGCTTCACCTGCTCGTTCGCGGGTAGCCGCTCGCCCGCGGCACGCACATGCCGAACCGCTGGCGCCGGCGACGGCGCCACGCCCGGCGCCGCGGGAGTGCCGTCGGCCTTGTACCGACCGGTCCACCAGCTCGCGATGGTCAGCTTGGGCGCTGCGCGCAACGCCGCGGGAACCGGGGGCGGCGGGGGCACGGGCGAGCCCGCACGCGCCACGCGCGGCGGCTCGGGCGGCGACGCCGGCACGGGCGCGGGCATCACAAACGGCGCCTCGACCGGCGCCGGCTCGGGCACCGGTCCGCCCGCCATGCTCGGCAGCTCCGCCGGCTTGAGCGCGAACGGGTCCTTCGCGGCCCGGATCGTCTCAAGATCGCCCAGCATCGCCGCCGCGGTCGGGTACCGGCTGTCGTACTCGGCCATCGCACGCCGGATCACCCACCGCAGCGCGTCCGGGCACGACTTGGTCACCTGGCTCAGCCCGCCGTGCGCGGGGAACGAGTTCTCGATGATCGAGAACAGCACCGCGCCGGCGGAGTACACATCGAACTTCGCGCCGTCGATCTGGTGCACCTTCACGCCCCGCAGCGCCTGGCGGACCAGCTCGGGGTCGCGGAAGTACTCGGTGCCGTGCGTGGTCAGGGTCATCGCGCTGCGCATCGGTGTCACGAGCCCGAGATCGACCAGGTGCGCGCGGGCCTCGGGCGTGCCCGGGTTGTCCACGATGATGTTGTCCGGCTTGACGTCCTTGTGCCACAGCCCGCCCTGGTGGTAGACGTGCAGCGACGCGAGCAGGTCCGCGATGTACCCCAGCGACTCGTCCAGCCGTCGCGCATCGAGCCCCCCGGCCGCGCTCGACGCGTGCATCCGGTGGGTCAGCGCCCCCAGGCTCTCGCCGGGCACGTACCGCATGACGTAGAAGAACCGCTCGGTGTCCGAGTTGTGCTCGAGCACCAGCCCGAGCCGGCGGGCGGCTTCGAGCGCCCGGCTCTCGCGCAGGATCTGGTCGAGCGTCGATCCGTCCTTCTGGCTGAAGACCTTGATGACGACGCGGTCGAGGTCGTTGACACCACGGCGCGCGAGGGCCGCCCGCTTCATGTCGTCGGGCTCTGCGATGTAGAGCTTACCGCCCGACCCGCCGCCCTTGAGCGATCCGATGATGGTGTACCCGTCGAACATCCCGACGCGCGCCTTGGAGGGCTTGTCCCGCCCCGGCGCTTCGGCCACCGCCTGCGGCACGCGCTGCTCGACGCCCTCGAGCACGCCCCCCAGCCCGACCAGCCGCAGCGGGTTCGCGATCAGCAGGCGATAGATGCACGAGCCGCCCGCGTGCATCTCGCCGCCGAAGGCCCTGCCGTAGTGCCCCGACGCGCTCCACCGCCCGATGACGACGTTGAGCACGACGAGCAGCGCGAAGACCGGCGCCGCGATCACGACCCCGATCAGCCGCACGGCGTCGGACACCTCGGCCCCGATGAACCGGAAGACGTTGCCAAGGATCTTCCAGACGAGCCCGAAGAGCTTGACGAACAAGAAGATCGCCGCCGCGACACCGATGGTGCCCAGCACGGCGATCAGCAAGACTTGAAGAATGGTTCCGCCCGGCCCGCCCATCGGCGCCCCTCCTTTGGTGTCGGACGTGCCCTCGCCCTACCCGTCCGCCGCGTCGTATTCGAGCTGGCGGTGGTAGATCTCCGCGATCGCGTCGTCGAACATGACGTCGCCGGCCCGGTCGGTATCCCCCGACGCGGCGGCCCCGCCATCCTCAAGATTGGGAGTCAGGCTCAGTCCGTTTCGTTCCGCCTCGGCGATTTCCTCTGGCGTGAACGAATATGTCGAGATCACCTCGCGCAGCCGGGCCCGCAGAACCCCCCGGATCTTGGTCAGCCGCCGGCTCACCGTCGGCTCGGACACCCCGACCGACTCGGCGACGTCCTTCCCGCTCATCCCGTCCAGCACGCGCATCCGGTATATCGAGAACTCGGTGAACTCCGACTCCCGCTCGACCATTTTGATCGCCGCGGAGACCTTGGCCCGGAAGACCGCCGCCTCATACTGCTCGTCCGCCCCGACCGTTGAAGCCTTGGACATCCACGCCTCGTCGAACTCGGCGTTCGCCTTGCCCCCGCCGCGTTTGAGGGCCATCCGACGGTCGATCTCGTCGCCCAGCACATGCTTCGCGATCGCGAGCAGCCACGTGGAAAACCGGGCCCCGCGGGTCGGGTCGTAGCGGTCAATCGATGTGGACAACGCCGCCAGCGTTTCCTGCGAGAGATCCCGCACCGTCTCCACGCCGATCCTGCCGCGCCCCCACTTGGTCAGCTGAGCGCGCACGACGGGCCCGAAAATCTCCCAAAGCTCGAACCAGGCGGCCTCGTCGTTCGCCCGCAATCGGGCGACGAAGCTCGTCGTCATGTTGCTCAGCATCCGCGACTCCCCGCCCGCTTATCCGATCCGGAGCGGTCCGATTTCGCCCCGCCCCATCGCGCTCGATCGGTTCAGGATACGCCCCAGCCCGCCCCGGACCACGCCCGCACCCCCTCTTACCGGGCTCTCAAGCCCGTGGGAGCACCGAACTTGCGGATTCTCGCCGCGTGATGAAATCGCCGGGGGCCGTTTCCGACTGACCAACCGTGGCCCGTCGGGAGCAACCCTCTCGGCGGGCCCGGCAAGCAAACCACGCAGCACGGAGCTGCGAGACACAACGCACGCCCCGGCGAGGACGCCCGGGCCCGATTCGAGGAGGCTTCCCATGGCATTCGGCAAGACGATGGTCCGCACCGGCGTGATCCTGGCAATCGTTGGCGGCAGCGCCGTCGTCATCGCCGGGCCCGACCGGCTCCACGCGCTGGTCCACCAGACCCGCACCGGCATCAACGACGTGATCGACTCAGCGATCGACGACCCGATCGCACTCCGCACCCAGATCAAGAAGCTCGAGGCGGAGTACCCCGCCCGCATCGCCGACGTCAGGTCCGACCTGACCGAGGTGGACGCGCAGATCGCCGAGCTCGAGCGTGAAGCCAAGGTCGCCCAGCGAGTTGTCGCTCTGGCATCCGACGACCTCGCCCAGCTCGACGCCGTCATCGCCCAGGGGCGCGACGCCCAAGCCGAGCACCCCGGCGCGATCGTCCGCATCAGCTTCAACCGCAAGAAGGTGGACCTGTCCGACGCGTACGCCAAGCGTTCGCAGGTCGAGCAGACCCGCACCCTCTACGCCACTCGCGCCGCGGACCTCGGCGTGGACCTCACCTATCTCGTCGAGCAGGAAGACCAGCTGGCCGACCTCCTGACCAAGCTCGAGTCCGAGCGGGCCGAGTTCCAGTCCAAGCTCTTCCAGCTCGACGCCCAGATCGACACGATCGAACGCAACGAGCGGATGCTCTCCATGATGGAAGACCGCCAGAAGACCATCGACCGCCACAACCGCTACCAGGCCCACTCGCTCGACCAACTCAACAACCGTCTGACCGGCATCCGGTCCGAGCAGCGGTCGCGCCTCGAGTCCATCGCCGGTCGCGAGCGTGACAAGGACTACGTCTCGCAGGCCGAGTTCGAGCTCGACACCGGGCTTGAGGGGCAGGGCTACAACCCGGCGACCGAGGACGCCGGCTACCTGATCCAGCCGCGGATCATCGACGTCGAGCCCACCGACTCGGCAGACCAGGGCTCGGTCGCCTCGACCCGCTGACCCCCGCAGAACACAGCGAACTCCATACGCGCCGCCGGCCCCGGGCAACGTTGCCCGGGGCCGGCTTTTTCGTTCTCGGACGCCCCGGCCCGCACCTTCGGGCGCCCGGCTATTCTTCACCCATCGGGCGCACAGGACTCCATATGGAACGGCGCCCCCCGCGCTCAAGAAGGGCTGGACGCCGCGTGTGGTTCGAATCCCTGATCCGACCGTTCAGTGTTGATATGGGCATCGACCTGGGCACCTGCAACACACTGGTCGCGGTGCGCGGCCAGGGCATCGTCCTCAACGAGCCCTCCGTCGTCGCCGTCAAGAAGGGCACCAACCAGGTCCTCAAGGGCGGCCAGGCCGTCGGCTGGGTCGCCAAGGAGATGCTCGGCAAGACCCCCGGCTCAATCACCGCCATCCGCCCCCTCAAGGACGGCGTGATCTCCGACTTCGAGATCACCGAGGCGATGCTCAAGTACTTCATCCACAAGGTCACCGGCAAGGGACGCATCATCCGCCCCCGTGTCGTCATCTCCGTCCCCTCGGGCATCACCGCCGTCGAGAAGCGGGCCGTGTTCGACTCGGCCGCCCAGGCCGGCGCCCGGCGCACCTACCTCATCGAGGAGCCCGTCGCCGCCGCCATCGGCGCGGGGCTCCCCTTCGCCGAGCCGACCGCGTCCATGATCGTTGACATCGGCGGCGGCACCACCGAGGTCGCCATCATGTCCCTCGCCGACATCGCGACCTGCGAGTCCGTCCGCACCGCCGGCGACGACATGGACGAAGCCATCATCAACCACATGAAGCGCACCTACAACCTGCTCATCGGCGAGCAGACCGCCGAGCGCATCAAGATCGAGATCGGTTCGGCCGCCCCCGTGATGGACGAGATCACCATGGAGGTCCGCGGGCGCGACATAATCTCGGGCCTGCCGCGCAAGACGCTGGTCGAGTCCGACGAGATCCGCGAGGCCCTCCAGGAGCCCATCGCGACCATCATCGAGACCGTCACCCGCACCCTCGAACGCGCCGAGCCCGAGCTCGCGGCGGACCTCGTCGAGAATGGCATCTGGCTCGCCGGCGGCGGCGCCCTCCTCCGGGGCATGCCCGACGTCCTCCAGAAAGCCACCGGGCTCAAAGTCCACGTCGCCGAGGACCCCCTCACCTGTGTCGCCCGAGGCACCGCGATCTATCTCGAGAACATCGAGGTCTGGAAAGACACGCTCGAGAACGACATGAACATCTGACCCCGCGCGCCACGCGCTGTGTACCCCTCATGGCCGCACCCCACGACCGCCCGCTCGCCGGTTCGTTCCTCACGCGTCACGCGATGGCGATCACTGTGGGCACGTTGATCGTCACGTCGATCATGCCCGCGGGGTGGCTCGCGTGGGCCGGGTGGTTCCGCTCGCTGACCGAGACCGCCGTCGCCCCGGTTTCGCACCCCGCCCGCGTGGGTGCGCGGATCTTCTCCCCCACCGCCCGCGACGCCGACCCCGAGCAGCTCCGCCTGCTGTACGACGAGCTCGAGCGAGAGCGTCAGATGCGCCTGCAGGCCGAGGCCCGGACGCTTCGGGTCATCGCGCAGCTCGAGCAGGTCTCGCGTGGCGCCGCGGTCAACCCCGCCGTGCCCGTCGTGCAAGTCCCCGCGCCGGTCGTGGGCGAGACAGCCGGGCTGCTGCTCGTCCGCGCCGGGCACACGCAAGGCATCACCCGCGGCACCGTCGTCACCGCCGGCGGCGTGCAACTGCTCGGCACCGTAGAGGACGCCGACGCCCGCACCTGTCGCGTCCGCCCGATCACCGACCGGTCCGTGCCCACCATCGGCGCCGCGATCATGCTCGCCGAGGACGCAAGGTTCACGCTCACCTGCCTGCTCACGCCCGCCGGCGACGGCACCCTCCGCGGCGACGCCGAATCGCCCGACGTCGCCGACCCCCGCACCATCGAGCCGGGCATGACCGTCCGTCTCCAGGACGACCGCTGGCCAGAGCACGCCCAGATGCTCCTCATCGGCACCATCGAACGCGTCGACCCGCACCCCGAAATGCCGCTCCGCCGGGTCATCACCGTCCGCCCCAGCGTGGACCTGCTCCGCGTCCGCGAAGCCGTCTTCCGCGTCCCCGACGAGGACCCGCGCACGCGGGCTGAGGGGAGCAGACCATGAACTGGGGCGTCTTCATCATCCTCGCGTGGTTCGCGCTCGGGCTCGATCTCGGGCTCGCCCCGGCCCTCGCGCCCGGCGCGGGCGAAGTCCGCCCGAGCTTCCTCTTCCCGCTGATCGTCTTCGTCGCCCTGCGCGCCCCGGCACGCACCGCCCTGTGGGCCGGGCTCATCGGCGGGCTCATGATCGACCTGACCACCCCGCTCGCGCGCAACGGCGCGCCCCTCGCCACCGTCCCCGGCCCAAACGCCCTGGGCACTCTCATCGCCGCCCAACTCGTCCTCTCGACGCGGGCGATGGTCATGCACCGCAACCCGCTCACGATGGCCGTCCTCACCGTTGCCGGCGCCATCGTCGCAGGCATCGCCGTCGTCGCCGTCTTCACCCTCCGCGGGTTCTTCGGCGACTCCATCATCTACGAATCCACCCACGAGCTGGGCATCGCCCTCGGGTGCGCGCTCTACACCGGCGCCGCCGCCCTGCTCATGTCGCTACCCCTGTTCTGGCTCGCGCCCGTCTTCGGGTTCGCCGGCCAAGGCTCGCATGCGCAAGGCGGCCGGTTCACGTGGTCCCACTCCGGCCGCGGCTGACGATCAACGACAGACCCTCACCGCCCCAGCAGATCCTCCACCGTGATCTGCCCGATCCGGTCGAACACCTCGTCCGCGCGCGCCAGCCGGTCGTTGTCCCACGTGTGACGCACCCCGATCACCCGCAGCCCCGCGTCCACGCCCGACGCGATGCCGTGGTCCGTGTCCTCGATCGTCACGCACGCGCCCGGGTCCTCGCCCGCGAGCGCGCACGCCGCGCGGTACGCCTCCGGGTCGGGCTTGGTATTGGTCACGTCGTCCGCCCCCACCACCCCGCGCACAACTCCCGCCACCCCGAACCGCTCAAGCACCGGCAGCACCGTGTTCCGGCGCGACCCCGAGCACACCACCACGGGCACGACCTCCGCCGCCGCCCGGATCAACTCAAACGCCCCCGCGTGCGCCACAACCGCGCCCCCCTCGACCGCGTCGAGGAAGTGCCCCAGCTTGCGCTCGATCAACCGGTTCACCGCGTCCTCATCGAGCGTCACCCCATGCCGCTCCGCGAGCGTCACGAAGCAGAACCGGTCCGACGTGCCCACGAACTCGCGAAACATCTCGCCCGGGTCCGCGTCCCATCCCTCGCCCCGGATCGTGCGCAGGATCGAGTCCATGTGCGTCGGCTCGGAGTCCACCAGCACGCCGTCGAAGTCGAAGATCGCCGCCCGCCTGACCGTCGGTTGCACCATGCCCGAGCGTACGGCCTCGCCCCGCCACGCGTCCGCCCCGCCCGCGAACAAGCCCCGCCCCCGAGCCGTAGACTCCGCGGATGCCGACACCCGTGATCCTGTTCGACGACGCCAAGGGGATGCTCTCCCCGCTGACCGACCTCCGCCCGAGCTTCCTCGTCCGCACCGGCGCGATGACGACCGCCGAGCGCCTGATCGCAGCCCTCGACCTCGACCCCATCGCCGCCGTCGTCCCGGCCGACCTCGCCGAGCTCGCCAGCGAGCAGGTCTCCGTCCCCGTCAACACCGTCCCCGAGGGCGACGACACCGACGAGATCCTCCTCATCAACGGCAGGTGCGTCCTCCCCATCGACGCCATCGGCGCGCTCGAACCGGGACACACGCTCATCGAGTGCGAAACGCAGGACATGGTCGCCGCCCGACTCACTCGAGCCGGCGTCCGCTCCCTCCTCACGGGCACGCCGCCCGAGATGCGCACGATCGAAGTCGCCGACCGCGTCCTCATGCGCCGCCCATGGGACTGGGCCCACACCCTGCCCCAGGCCCTCGCGATCGACCTCGCCCATGTCATGACCGGCCCGTCGGCCGAGCCACACGTCGGCGTCACCGTCCTCGGCGAGCACCCCGTGCATGTCCACCCCAGCGCGACCGTCTCCCCCACCGCGGTCCTCGACGCCACCGCCGGCCCCGTCGTAATCGACGAGAACGCCACCGTCCGCCCGCTCGCCATCATCAAGGGCCCGGCGTACATCGGCCCGGGCTCGACCGTCCTCGACCACGCGCTCATCAAAGAGAAGACCGCGATCGGGCCCGTCTGCAAGGTCGCCGGCGAGGTCGGCGGCACCGTCTTCCAGGGCTATGCCAACAAAGGCCACGCCGGGCATCTGGGCGACAGCTGGGTCGGCGAGTGGGTCAACCTCGGCGCCGACACGACGAATTCGAACCTCCTCAACACCTACACCACCATCAAGCTCAAGCCCACGCCCGACGCCAGCTACGAGGACACCGGCCTGACGTTCCTCGGCGCCGTCCTCGGCGACCACACCAAGACCGCCATCGCCACCCGCATCATGACCGGCGCGATGGTCGGCACCGGCACCATGCACGCCGCCACCGAGCCGCTCGGCGGCTGGACCGCCCCGTACAGCTGGAACACCGACGCCGGCACCAAGCCCTTCCGCCTGGGCAAGTTCGTCGAGGTCGCGATGACCGTCATGGCCCGCCGCGGCGTGCAGCAGTCGCAGGCCTACGCCCGCCGCCTGACGGTGCTGCACGAACGAGCGACGGGGACGTCGTCGGGCATGGGGTGGGAAGGGAAGCCGGCGTGAGCGTGGTGCAGTGGGCATTCGCCGGGTTGTTTGGAACACTCGGGATCCTGCTCTTTGCTGCCAACATTCTGTACACCATCATGACTCTCCGTACTCACAGGCACTACTCGCTCGTGCCTTTCGTCGGCGGCATACTGCTCGGGGTCGGTGCTTTGATCGCTCCAATCGAACCTTTCACGTACCGGATCTTCGGTGCCATCGGAGCTTTACTCGCCGACATCGCGCTCTGGATCACACTGCAACTGGTCATTCCAACGACTGATGACACCTAGCCGACTTGTGGTGCATGGATCTATCCCCCCTGATGCCTAATGCCTCATCCCTGATGCCTTCCCCATGAAAACCCTCTACCTCATCGACGGCTACGCCCAGTTCTTCCGCGCCTACCACGCGATCCGCAACCCCATGACCTCGCCGGTCACCAAAGAGCCCACGAACATGACCTTCGGGTTCGTCGGCATGCTCCTCAAGCTCCTCCGCGCCGAGGGCACCCACCTCGCCGGCGACGGGGCGCCCGCCTACCTCGCCGTCGCCCTCGACATCGGCGGCGACCACGGCACCTTCCGCTCGGCGCTCTACCCCGAGTACAAAGCCAACCGCGACGCCCCGCCCGAGGACCTCTTCCCGCAGGTCCAGCGGTGCATCAAAATGCTCGAAGCGATCGGCGTCCCCGTCATCGGCGCCGAGGGGTTTGAAGCCGACGACGTGATCGCGACCATCGCCACCACCTTCTCGCAGCAGCACCCCGACGTCCGCGTCCGCATCGTCTCCAAGGACAAGGACCTCAAGCAGCTGCTGGGTGAGGGCACGCCGCCGACGGACATGTACGACATCCACACCGAGCAGCTCATCACCGCCAAGACGCTCGCCGACGACATCGGCATCGCCCCGGCGCAGGTGATCGACATGCTCGCGCTGATGGGCGACACCGCCGACAACATCCCGGGCGTGCCCGGCATCGGCCCCAAGACCGCCGCCCAGCTCATCGCCGAGTTCGGCACGCTCGACGCCGTCGTCGCTGAGGCGACCAACGACGCGCCCAAGAAGGACTGGAAGATCAAGGGCAAGCGCCGCGAGAACATCATCGCCTTCGCCGACAAGCTGCCGCTGAGCCGCGAACTCGTCGCGCTGCGCCACGACGCCCCGGCCGAGTTGGACCTTGCCGCCGCCGACGTGGGCGCCCTCAAGCTCGCCGAACTCGACCCGATCCTCCGCGAGCTGGGGTTCAACCGGTATCGCGACGACCTCAAAGCCCTGCTCGGGCAGGGCGCCGAACCGACGCCGACGCCGGGCGCCCCCACCAAAGCCGCGGGATCGCAATCCCGCGGAGATTTCGGGTCGCTCTTCGACCAATCCGAGTCCGCCGTCCGCGCGCCCGAGGACGGGACCTACCACCTCGTGCGCACACAGTCGGAGCTCGACGCGCTCGCCACCAAGCTACGCGATGCCCCGGTGATCGCCGTGGACACCGAGACCACCGCGCTCCGCCCCACACGGGCCAAGCTCGCGGGGATCTGCCTCGCCGTCACCGAGGGCGAGGGCTACTACATACCGGTCCGCTCGCCGGATCCAGCGTCGCACCTCGACGAGCAAACCGTGCTCAATTCGCTCCGCCCGATCCTCGAGGACGCGTCGATCCCCAAGGTCGGGCACAACCTCAAGTACGACATCATCGTCCTCGCACGCGCCGGCGTCGCCCTCCGCGGGCACGTGCCGAGCTCCCCCGACTCCCTCGCCGGCGACACCATGATCGCCAGCTACCTCATCGACGCCTCGCGCTCCAGCCACTCGATGGACGCGCTCACGCAGGCCATCCTCGGGCGCCAGAACCTGTCGATCAAGGACCTCATCGGCACCGGCAAGACCCAGCGCCGGTTCGACGAGGTCCCGCTCGACCAGGCGACGCCCTACGCCGCCGAGGACGCGGACGTGAC
>BQJQ01000044.1 GCA_021604785.1 Phycisphaeraceae bacterium | reverse complement strand
GTTGCGGGTCGGCAGCACGCAGTCGAACATGTCCACCCCCGCGAGGACCGCCGCGGCGATGTCCCGCTCGTATCCCACGCCCATCAGGTACCGCGGCTTGCCCTCGGGCATTAGGGGAGCGGTGTGATCGACGACACGCCGGATGTCCTCGGGCGACTCCCCCACCGCGACGCCGCCGATCGCGTACCCGGGCAGGTCGATCGAGCAGACGTTGGTGACAGACCACGAACGCCGGTCAAGATCGACCCCGCCCTGCACGATGCCGAACAGCGCCTGCACGTCCGCGCGCGCGTGCGCAGCTTTGCACCGCTCGAGCCACCGGACGGTCCGCTCGTTGGCGAGGTCCAGGCGCGCGTCGTGGTCGTACCCCGCATTGCGCGCGGTGTCGCGCATCGCCGCCTGGCGCAGGCGGGTCTGATTGACCGGCGCCTTCTCGGGATCGACCGAGGGCGGGCAGTCGTCGAACGCCATCATGATGTCGGGCCCGAGCTGGTTCTGGACCTTCATCGCCCGCTCGGGGCTGAGGGTGATCATCGAGCCGTTGACGATGGACTTGAACGTGACGCCGTCGTCGTCGATCGCGTTGATGTCGGCCATCGAGTACGCCTGAAACCCGCCCGAGTCGGTCAGGATGGGCCCGTCCCACCCCATGAACCGGTGCACGCCGCCCATCTGCTCGACGAGCTCGGGCCCCGGGCGGAGCATCAGGTGGTAGGTGTTGTTGAGCAGGATCTGGGCACCCGAAGCACGAACGTCGCGGGGCAGGATGCCCTTGACGGTCCCCTTGGTGCCCACGGGCATGAACGCGGGCGTGTCGAACGAGCCGTGCGGCGTGGTGACCCGCCCGGTGCGAGCGAGCCCGGATCGGGCGAGGATCTCGAATCGCAGCGGCTCGGGCATGCGGCAAGGCTAGCGTCTGCGCATGAGCCTTGCGGCGGATCGAACCCAGTGGGCGGCGTACCTCCGGGCGATCAGCCAGCCGGCGCTCGCGGGCACCCCCCCGGTGGGCGGCGCGAGCGAGCCCGAGACGCGGGCGTGGGTGGATGGGTTCCGCGATGAACTCGGGCACCGCCGCACGGTAGACGGTGCCCTACTCGCCCGTGTGTGCCGCATCGATCAGAGCCCGCCGCCCGAGCGACTGGCACCCGAAGATCGCCTCTGGTGGGGCGCCCCCGTCGAGTCAATCGAGGACATGTTGGTTGATGATTCTGAGGGTGGCCCGCTGCTCATGTCCTCACGCTCGGGCGGCGCGATCGAGACCATGACCGAGGGGGAGCTGATGGCGCTGCACGCGCTGTGGGCCCGACGCGAGGCCCGCCCGGATGGGCGAACCCGGTGCCTCGCCGCGGCCCGGTGGCACGTCGCCGAGCTCCAGCCGGACAACGCGACGGGCGTGCCATGGGCGGTCCACGTGTTCGTCGAAATGGCGTTGGCTGCGGGCGACGAGGGCGAGAGGTCCGCGGCGCTATTCCACGCTGAGGGGCTTGTCCACGCGGCGTGCGTCACCCTCGGACGCCCCGGGATCCGGGCGGCGTGCATCCTCCTCGACGCGGCCCGCGAGCTCGAAGCCAGGCCCGCCTGAACCCGCATCGGACGCCCCCTAGACTCGCCTCCTGACCCGAGGAGACTCCGCGTGCACAAGAGCCCCGTCCACGATTTCCACCTCAAGCACGGCGCCCAGATGGTGGAGTACGCCGGCTGGGAGATGCCCATCCGGTACGCGTCCATCCAGGACGAGCATCGGCAGACGCGTGAGTCCGGGTCCGTCTTCGACGTCTCGCACATGGGGCGGATCGAGATCAAGGGGCTGCACGCGCAGCGGCTGCTCGAACGGATCTGCTCGCGTCGCATCGGCACCATGCAGGAGAAGCAATGCCGGTACACGCTGATCTGCAACGAGACCGGCGGCGTACTCGATGATGCTGTCGTGATGAAGATGGACGACGATGAGTTCCTGCTCGTCTGCAACGGCGCCAACCGCGAGAAGATCGCGGCGCACATCGACGCGGTGGTCGCAGAGCACGCGGACTGGAAGGTCAAAGTCGAGGACAAGACCCTCAAGACGGCGATGGTCGCGATCCAGGGGCCCAAGGTGATGGACCTGATCTCGTCGGTCTCCAAAGAGATCCCCGGGCTCAAGCGGTGGCGGTTCACGACCAAGAACCTCATGATCATCAAGGCGCACGTCTCGCGGACGGGGTACACCGGGGAGGACGGTGTCGAGGTCATCCTGCCTTCGTCGGCGGTGGGCATGGCGATGCGCCTGCTCCTGCAGCAGGCCGACCCGGACGCGCCCGATGCGCCGATCAAGCCCGCGGGCCTGGGCGCCCGCGACACGCTTCGTCTCGAGGCGGGCATGCCTCTCTACGGGCACGAGCTGGGCGAGGACATCAACGCGCTGGCGTGCGGCATGGGGTTCGCCGTCTCGCTCGACAAGACCGTCGAGAAGGACGGCGAGACGTTCATCGGGCAGGAGGCGCTTCAGAAGACCGCCGACGCGGGCGGGCCCGAGCAGACGCTCGTCGGGCTGATCCTCGACACCAAGCGCACCGCGCGCCAGGGCATGGCGGTCCACGCGGATGGCACGCCGGTCGGTGCGATCACCTCGGGGTGCGCCAGCCCGACGCTGGGCAAGTCGATTGCAATGGCGTACGTGGACAACGCGCACGCGGCGGTCGGAACGACACTCGCTGTCGATTGCGGGCGCGAGCAGGCGAGCGCGACGATCGTCGAGCTGCCGTTCTACAAGGCAAAGTGAGGCGGGCCTCGGTTTAGACCGTTTGGGCGGTCGAATTCGGCCGGCGCAACCACCGTCGAAGCATCGGCTCGCGGACCATCTCCGCCCACCGGTCCGCGTCGTGCGCGTACGCCCGCTTGATCGCCGCAGCGATCAGGCCCATGAACATCGGCTGGGGCGTCAGCGGTCGGCTCGTCAGTTCTGGGTGGAACTGCCCGCCGATGAAGTACGGGTGCGTGGGCGTGCTCGGGTCGTCGCCATCCGCCAGTTGGTCGCGCAGCTCAAGCACCTGCATGATCGGCTGGGTCGGGTGACGCCCGGAGAACACGAGCCCCGCCGCTTCGAGCCGCTCGACCCACTCGGGCTCGACCTCGTACCGGTGGCGGAACCGCTCGCGCATGGTCGATTGGCCGCCCGCGAGGAACTGCGCGAGCGTGCCGTTCGAGATCTGCACGTCTTGGGTGCCCAGGCGCATGGTCCCGCCGAGCCCCTCGATCTTTTTCTGCTCGGGCAACTCAGAGATGACGGCCGACGCGCCGGTCGGGTCAAACTCCGTGCTCGACGCCCCGGGCATGTTCAGCACGTTGCGCGCAAACTCGATCACCGCGACCTGGAACCCGAGGCAGATGCCAAGGTACGGCACGCCCGTCTCGCGGCAGTAGCGCACCGCGGCGATCTTCCCGTCCACACCCCGCGACCCGAACCCGCCGGGCACGATGATGCCGTCGAGCCCCGCGAGCCGCTCGGTCGCGTTCTCCTGCGTGATCTCGGAAGTCTCGACCCAGTCCTGATCGATCTCGACCTCAAGGTTCGCCCCGCAGTGCTCGAGCGCCTTGTCGATCGACGCGTACGCGTCCTTGAGCCCGGCGTACTTGCCCGTGATCCCGATCGTCACCTTCCGCTCACGCGGGCCCGTTAGCCGCCGGACGAAGCTGCCCCACCGCTCGCGGGCGTGGTCCTCGTGGCGGATATCCACGCGGTCGTGCAGGTCGAGGATGCCCAGGATCTCGCGGTCGAGACCCTCGCCACGCATCTCGTCGGGGATGGTGTAGATGCTGGGTCGGTCGTGCATGGAGAACACCCGGCGGAGCGGGACATTCGAGAACATCGCGATCTTCTCGCGCACCGTCTCGGTCACCGCGTTGGTCGCCCGGCAGGCGATGAGGTGCGGCTGCACGCCGCACTCCATCAATCGCTTGATGCCCAGCTGCGCGCCCTTGGACTTCTGCTCGCCCAGCGCCGGCGGCTCGATCACATACGTCAACGCGACGAAGCAGACCGAGCCCGGGCCTTCCTCGAACGCGAGCTCACGCAACGCCTCGATGTAGAAGCCGTTCTCGTAGTCGCCCACGGTGCCGCCGACCTCGACGAAGACGACGTCCGCGGGGTTCTTGCCATCGCCCATGAGCGCCAGCTCGCGGAGTTTCCGCTTCACCTCGCCGGTGACGTGCGGGATCATCTGCACGTCGCGCCCAAGGTAGAACCCCTGGCGTTCACGGTCGAGGATCTCGTGGAAGAGCTGGCCGCTGGTCGTAAAGTTCCGCTTGGTCAGGTCCTGGTCGAGCATCCGCTCGTAGGTGCCCAGGTCCATGTCGCACTCGGTGCCGTCCGCGAGCACGAAGACCTCGCCGTGGCGGTACGGGTTGAGCGTGCCCGAGTCGATGTTGAGGTACCCCTCCATCTTGATCGGCGCGACGGCGAGCCCTTTGTCCTTGAGCACCTTGGCCATCGACGAGCTGAAGATCCCCTTGCCCAGCCCGGACATGACGGTGCCCACCACGACCACGTACTTGTGGCGCCCGGCCCGGTACCCATCAGGGATCGGGGAGTAGAACTCGGAGACCGCTCGGTTCGCAGCGTCGGCGAGGAGGTCCGTGCCCTTGGCCGGGCCGCTGCCCGCGTCGTCATCCGGCGGCGGGCTCTTGGGCCGGGGTGGGCCGTCGGAGGGCGTCGGGCGGGCGCGCAGATCGGGCTCAGCGAGGGAGGGGGGCATGTCTGATCGTACCAACTCCGACGCCCTGCACAACCTCCCCCCACTCCCGGGTGCTTCATACACTCGGATTGCCCACCCGGGCGCCTCTTTCCCGGACCACCCAGACCACCACCCGCCCGGAGCCGAGCGTGCGTGAGATCCGAGACGACTTCCCAGCCGACCTCGCCGGGTGCGTGGTCGTGCCCACCATGGGCGCCCTGCACCACGGGCACACGGTTCTGATCCGCCGGGCGGTCGCCGTCGCGAAAGCACGCGGCACCGGGGCGGTGGTCACCATCTTCGTCAACCCGACCCAGTTCAACGACCCCAAGGACCTGGACGTCTACCCGCGGACCTTCGAGGCGGACGCCCGGATGTGCCGCGAGTTCGGCGTTGCGGCGGTCTACGCCCCCACCGTCGGCGCCGTCTACCCGCCGGGCGTCGAGGTGCCCGTGGGCCCGATTCCCGCGATCGCATCCGAGCCCGGGCTCGAGGACTGGTTCCGCCCGGGGCATCTGGAGGGCGTGGCGCAGGTGGTGCGCCGGCTGTTCGTGATGACCAGCCCGTCCGCCGCCGTCTTCGGCGAGAAGGACTGGCAGCAGTACCGGCTCGTCGCGGATATGAGCGCCAACGAGGGGCTGGGCATCGAGATCCTCGGCGAGCCGACCGCCCGCGAGCCCGACGGGCTCGCGTCGTCGAGCCGCAACGTGCACCTCAAAGGGGAAGCCCGCGAGCAGTCGGTCGCGATCTCCCGCGGCCTGCGCGCGGCGGGCGTCGAGCGGACCGCCGACGGCGCCGAAGGAACGCTCCGCGAAGTGCTGCGCGAGGCGGGGATCGAGTACGAGTACGCGACGGTGCGCGATTCGCGCACGCTCCTGCCGCCAACGGCGGGGACGACCGCGTGCCGCGCGCTCGTCGCGGCCCCGGTCGGGGGGACGCGTCTGATAGACAACGCGCCTTGGCCGTGGGACGGGGAGTAGCGTCTACGGATTGGCCGCGCGCCATCGCTCGACGAACGCAGCGTACTGCTCGGGCGTGTCGATGCCGTGGTGGCTTGCCTCGCGGATGGCGACCCGGACAAGGAGGCCATGCTCGAGCCACCGGAGTTGTTCGAGACACTCGGCCCGCTCCAGCGGGGTTGGGGTCAGTTTCGTGTAGTCGCGCAAGGCGCGCACTTCGTACGCATAGATTCCGACATGCTTGAGCGGTGGCACGCCTCCAACCCCGTCGCGGTCGTGCGGGATCGGAGCACGCGAGAAGTACAAAGCCGGCGCGACACCGGATTTATTGTCAGCGAGTCCGGAGACGACCTTCACGATGTTCGGGTTCGCCGCATTCTCGCCCGGCGCGAACGGGCTCGCGACCGTCCCGACCGATGCACATCGCGGTCCCATCTCGGGGAACGCAGGCACGACAAATTCGGCTGAAGCAGCGGCCACGGCACCGTCGATCACGGACGCCTCGATTTCCGGTTCATCGCCCTGCACGTTCACGACGAGGTTGTGCTGCTTGAGACCGATCGATTCCGCCGCCTCGGCCAGCCGGCTCGTGCCGTTCTCATGCGCGGGGTCGGTCAGCACCGCCTCGAACCCCGCCGCGCGGACGACCGACGCGATCTCCTCCGCATCGCACGCCACGACCACACGCTCGACCGACTCGGCCACCGCCGCTCGCTCGCAGACATGTACAACCAGCGCCTTGCCCGTCTCGTAGGCCAGCGCCTTGCGCGGGAACCGCGTCGATCCGAGCCGGGCCGGGACGATGGCGGTCGCCCGGGGTTTCATCCGCCGCCGAGCTCTTTGACGAGGGCCTTGATCGCGTCGCGGCGCTCGCGGATGTCGCGGTAGGTGAACGACTTGATCGCGATGCCGCCGGCGATTTTCTCGGCTTCCTTCGCGGCGTCCAGGTCGCGGTCCTTGTCGGCGAACGCTTGCAGCGCCACCATGAGCCCGTACCGAAGCTCCATGCCCGTCTCGCCCTCGAGGTCGGAGAGCCCGTCGAGCGCGGACCGGAACGTTTGCACGGCTTCTGCTTCCCACCCGCCGAGTTTGAGCAGGGCCTGGCCCATCATGTTCTGCACTTGGCGGCGCAATTTCGCGTCGTTCTGGGCCTGCTGAAACTGCTCGATCGCCTCGTTGTACTCTTCGCGCTCGAAATACCGCTTGCCGAGCTCGAACTTCAGGGGCAGGTCCGTCGGGTAATTCTCGACCTGCAGCCGCAACTCCTCGAGCTCCTGCTCGCGCAACGTCTTGAGGGCCGCGGCATATTTGTCGCGAGCCGCGGTGTCGTCCGGGTTCGCCTCGGCGGCCTGCTTGAGCTGCAGCGCGGTACGTTTGGTCAGGCGGATCTTGATCTCGCCCGACCGCTGACGGAACCGGAACTGCCCGGTGGTCTTGTGCGCCTGGGTGTACAGGGACATCGCCTTGAGATAGTCCGCGGGCTTGCCGCGCTCGACGAGCGCCTTGCCGTACGCCTCGAGCGTGGGCATGTCGTCGGGGTTTTCTTCGTGCGCGGTTCGGGTGCGCGTGATGATCGCGTCCTTGGTCGCGCCGGTCTTGGCGTACGAGTCTGCCTGCTCGAGCTCGAGCTGCTTGTCCATGTTGCGGACGTTGCGCGCGAACCCGCCCTCGGAGTCGTCCTCGAACCCGCCGCGGTTCATGGTGGCGCGGGCCATCATGTTGCGAACGCGGGCCTGCAACTCGCCATCAGACGGGTCGAGCTTGCACGCCGCCTCGCCGGCCTGGGCGGCGGACTGAAAATCCTCGGCTTTCTCCAGCACGTCGAGCAGCTTGACGAACGCGTCCTTCTTGGGCTTCTTGTCGTGGTTGAGCGCGAGGGTCAGGGCGTGCTTGCCGATGCGCTTGGCGACCTCGCGGACGCCGACGTCCGACGCGGCGCTGCACGCCTTGAGCGCTGCAGCCGGGTCGAGCTTGCGGAGCCCGAACGCCATAAGCGCGTCGATGTACCGCCCCACCGCGCCCTTCGCCTCCACGGTCGGCTTGATCTTCTTCTTGGGGTTGTCGGCGACGAAGACGTCCGAACTCTTCAGGAACCCGTCGAAGCCCTCGACGCTGGTCGGGTCCCACCGCAGCCCGCTGAGCCACATCTGCATCGCGTATTCGTGGCTCGCTGTTTCGTGGAGGGTCTTGGCGCGGTCGAAGAACGCGCGGGCCTTCTGAGGGCTGAACCCGCCGGCCGCCTCGGCCGCGTCGCCGATGGTCGTGCCGTCGGTCGTCGCGGCTCCGGGGGTCTCCGCGTCGGACTCTTTGTTCTTCTTCCCGAATATCGCCACGCGCGTCACGCTCCTGAATAATGGCCCCGCGGTCGGTCGGTGTCCGGGCCGGGCAAGGGGCCGAGCGGGAGTGTAGGGATGCCCGCCTTGCTCGTCAGGCGCCGTCGGCCCCGTCGCGCCCGGGCTGGGGCAGCTCGACCCACGCCCCCTCGCGGTGGCGGACGACCGCCCCGGTCGCCTCGAAGATCACCTGCTCGGCGATGTTCGTGCAGTGGTCCGCCATCAGCACCGCCTGCGACGTGATCTCGTGCAAGTCGAACGCGAGGTCCACGCTCATCCGCCCGTCGGCGACCCGCTCCTCGGCGTCTCGCAAGATCAGACTGGCGAAGCTCAGCACCGCGCCCTCGCTCGCCAACACAACCTTCGCTTTGCCAGCGTCGAGGGTTCTGAAGCATCCGACGGTATCGCCGATGATCCCGAGCACCGAGTTGGTCATCACCCGGGTCGTCTTGGGCAGGGGCGTGGTCCGGTCCTTGAGCCCCACCACCGACTCGGCGACCGAGCTGGCTGAGTCCGCAATCCGCTCCATCTCGTTGTTGACCTTGACGCACGTCAGCACGCCGCGGAGTTGCTTGTGGGAGAGGGCGGCCCCGTCGCGGGTCGCCTCGGCCAGCAGGTCCACCGCCGCCCGCTCGATCGCCAGGTCCGCTTCGTCCACCGAATCGTCCATATGGATGACGGCGCGGGCCGCGTCCGCGTCTCGGGCGTAAACGGATTCAAAGGCCCGGTCCGCCATCGTCCGGACGGCTTCTCCCTGGTCCGCAAGCGTGGTGCGGATGGAGCTGAGCCGCTCGGCGAACACCTCAGGGGTTGTGGTCATCCGCCTGCCCGCCTCGGTCGCCGCGATGCCCGCGCCGGGGCGTGCACACCGCCCCGCCCGCGTCATCGGTCCCGGGTGCATCCCCCGGCACAGAACTCCCCCAGCCTATCGTGTCCGGCCCATCACTGCACCGGAGGAAACCTCATGCCTTTCGACATTGAAGTCGTCCACGCCCGCCAGATTCTCGACTCCCGAGGCAACCCGACCGTCGAGGTCGAGGTCGGGTTGGCCGGCGGCGCCGTCGGGCGGGCCGGCGTCCCCTCCGGCGCTTCCACAGGCGAGCACGAAGCCGTCGAACTCCGCGACGGCGGCGACCAGTGGATGGGCAAGGCCGTCGCCCAGGCCGTCGACAACGTCAACCTCCGCATCGCCGACGCCATCACCGGCATGGACGCCCGCGATCAGGGCGACGTCGACGCCACCATGCTCGAACTCGACGGCACGCCCAACAAGGCCGACCTGGGCGCCAACGCGATCCTCGGCGTCTCGATGGCCGTCGCCAAGGCCGCCGCGGACCTCTCGGGCCTGCCCCTCTACCGCTACCTCGGCGGCGCGGGCGCGCGGACGCTGCCCGTCCCGATGCTCAACATCCTCAACGGCGGCAAGCACGCCGACAACACTGTCGACTTCCAAGAGTTCATGATCCAGCCCTGGGGCTTCGACGACTTTGGCGAGGCCCTCCGCGCCGGCACCGAGATCTACCACACCCTCAAGAAGGTCCTCTCGAAGCGCGACATGTCCACCGCCGTCGGCGACGAGGGCGGGTTCGCACCCAACCTCAAGGACAACGAGGACGCGCTGAAGATCATCGAGGAAGCCGTCGACAAGGCCGGCTACAAGTGGGGCGAGCAGATCTTCGTCGCCCTCGACCCCGCGACCTCCGAGCTCTGGAACGAAGCCGAGAAGGACGGCAAGACCGGGTACAAATTCTTCAGCTCGTCGCAGGAAATCATCTCGTCAGACGACCTGATCGCGATCTGGGCCGACTGGTGCAAGAAGTACCCGATCCGCTCGATCGAGGATGGCTTGGCCGAGAA
Organism: Phycisphaeraceae bacterium; assembly: GCA_021604785.1. Classification (GTDB taxonomy): domain Bacteria; phylum Planctomycetota; class Phycisphaerae; order Phycisphaerales; family UBA1924; genus BQJQ01. Next base: position 7,759 of record BQJQ01000044.1, on the reverse strand, counting down.
CGACTGGGAGGGCTGGACCAAGCTCACCAAGCAGCTCGGCGACACCGTCCAGCTCGTCGGCGACGACCTGTTCGTGACGAACAAGTCCTTCGTCGAGCGCGGCGTGAAGGAAGGCGCCGCCAACTCGGTGCTCGTCAAGGTCAACCAGATCGGCACGCTCACCGAGACCTTCGAGACCGTCAACTACGCGATGCGCAACCGGTACTCGTGCGTCCTCTCCCATCGCTCGGGCGAGACGGAGGACTCGACGATCGCCGACATCGCCGTCGCGACCAACTGCGGCCAGATCAAGACCGGCGCCCCGTGCCGATCCGACCGCAACGCAAAATACAACCAGCTCCTCCGCATCGCGGAAGAGCTGGGTGATCATGCGGAGTATGGGGCAACAACCTGGTGGCGCTGATTCGGCGCCAGTAGCGGGTCGTTGTTGCTCGGGTCAGCCTTCGAGATCGATCCCGCCCGGGGCAGCGGTGGACGCGCGGAGCCCGATCCCGGGTTCCGCGCTGTCGCTGTCGAGCATCTTGGCGATCATTTCCTGCACATACTGCGCAGTCGCGGCCTCGGGGTTCGCCACGCCGTCCTGGGCGACCAGCGGGCCCACGATGTTCGACAGCACGGCGCTGAGCGCCTCGGGGTCCTTGACGCCGGCGCTCTGGCTGAGCACGGCAAGCGTGTGATCAAGCACAGCCTGCGTGCGGTCCGAGATGCCCGACAGATCCAGCGGCTCGGAAACCGGGGCTTCGCCGGCGCTGTTCGGGGCGACGTTCGAGTTCGGGGTCGCGGTGCCGGGATCGGTCTTGCCGACCTCCGCGGCGGCGAGGGCCTTGGCGGTCCGCCCGATGGTCAGCTCTTCGCGGGCGCTGTCCGGCTTCACATCGCCAGTGCGGGGGCCATCGGTGGGCGCAGCCTTTGCCGCCGAGAACCGCGCGGCGACGTTGTTTTGGAACGGACGAACGGGCTGAAATGACGATGCGGTGGGGTTAATCGAGGCCATAGCTGTGTCTCCGTGATCGGACGTGCGTAAACCGAACTCCGCCCAATGAACGCAAGGAGCGTGCCATGAGCATCGGTCCGAACGGGCCGATGGCTCAAGGGGACAGAAATCGGGGCGAACGATTCAGGGCCGATACCCTCCCACTCCAGGGGGGGATTGAGGAGCACCATGCCGACATCCAAGGCCAACAGCACGTACGCCAACCCGCACGAGGGCAAGCCGCTGGTGACCAAAGTGATCGGGGCCGAGGAGCTCTGGTCCGGGCGGGCGTTCGATTTCGTCCGCCTGCGGGTCCGGTCGCCCGGCGGCACTGAGCGCGACCGCCTGATCGTCCGCCACCCCGGCGCGGTCGTGATCCTGCCGATCCTCGAAACCCCCACCGGCCCGGAGATCGTCTATGTACGCAACGAGCGCCACGCGCTCGGTGCCTGGCTCGACGAGCTGCCCGCGGGCGGGCTCGACGCCGGGGAGGACCCGGAGTTTGCCGCCCGGCGTGAGCTACGCGAGGAAACGGGCTTCGCCGCCGCAACGCTGATCCCGCTCGGCCGGTTTCATACCACGCCGGGCGTGACGGACGAACTGATGTATGCGTACGCCGCGACGGACCTCGAAGAGGTCGGCCAGGACCTCGACGAGCACGAGATCCTGACGGTCCACCGTGCCCCGGTCCGGGCGTTCTTCGACCGCGCCGACTCGGGCAGCCTGACCGACGCGAAAACGATCCTGGCTTTGCACCTGGCCCGCGCCCGCGGGCTGCTGGAATAGGGATTGAACCGGCACCCCGGGGTGCCGACGATACAGGTGACCCTTCCTTGCTCCACCTGGGGCGGACCCCACCATGGCCGACGAACGCTGGGACACCGGGATCGACTACGACGACCGCCCCTCGGGCGGGTCGTCGCCGTTCCGCAACGCCATCCGGCGCGTCTTCGGCGACGGCGAGAACCCGCTGACCTGGGGCTTCCCGCTGTATTCGGCGTGGGGCATCCAGGTGAAGATGCACCTGGCGCTGGCCGTCTTCATCGCAGCTCGCCTCATCTGGTCGCTCGACCCGGACAACATCGGCTTCGGGCTGATGGTCCCGATGCTCGTAGCGCTCTTCGTGCTCGTCCTCGCCCACGAGTACGGCCACTGCATCGCGTGCCGATGGACCGGCGGAGAGGCCGACGAGATCATGCTCTGGCCCCTCGGCGGGCTCGCGTCCTGCCGCCCGCCCGAGCACTGGAAGGACGACCTGGTCACCACCGTCGGCGGGCCCGCGGTCAACGCCCTCCTGCTCGCCCCCTTGGGGCTCGCGGTCTATTTCACGACCTGGAGCACCTCGGCGGTCCTCATCAACCCGCTCGACCCCGGGTACTACCTGGGCATGACCGAGATCACCTCCTCGTGGGTGAAGCTCTGGATCTGGTCGTTTTACTACATGAACCTGGTGCTGTTGCTCTTCAACACGCTGGTGCCGATGTTCCCGATGGACGCCGGGCGGGTGCTCCAGGCGCTGCTGTGGCGTCGCCAGGGGCGGGACAAGTCGCTCTACACCGCCGCGACGGTCGGGCTGGCGGTCGCGGTGGCCCTCGCTGTGGTCGGGATGATCTTCGAGACGCTGACGCTGGTGCTCGTCGCCCTGTTCTGCGGGCTGACGTGCTACACCGAGCGTCGCCGTCTCCGCTTGCTCGCGACGGGGTGGGACGGCGTAATGGCCCCCCCGGGCATGGGGCCAGAGACGCCCCCGGACCCCGAGCTCGCCCGCATCGAGCGTGAGTCCGAGGCCCAGGCCGAGCTCGACCGGATCCTGGCCAAAATCAGCACCGAGGGTCTGGCCGCACTCTCGGGTGCCGAGCGCCGTACGCTCAAGCGGGCGACCCGGCGCGGTCGAGAAGCGTAAGGGCAACCCGCCCCGCCCCAACAAGCAGGCGTGGGCACCCGCCCCGGTCTTCCCTCACCCCGACCTTTCGACGAGCACGCACGAACCCATGGGCCTCGCCGATCGCGATTATGTCCGCAACGAGCCCCGCCCGCGGGGCATGGCACCCACCCAAGGCGGCGGGATCGGCCGCCTGCGGATGCTCAGCGTCAACACTTGGCTCATCATCATCAACATCGCGGTCTTCCTCATCGAGGCGAACCTGCCCCAACTCGTCCCCGCCAACGGGTACCCCCCGGGCGACGCGATCTTCCAGTTCGGGCACTTCTCCACGGCCCACGTCTTCGGGCTCGAGGTCTGGCGCCTCCTCACCTTCCAGTTCCTGCACGCGAGCTTCACCCACATCCTCTTCAACATGATCGGGCTCTGGATCTTCGGCTCGCTCGTCGAGCAGTACCTCGGGCCGCGGAAGTACCTCGCGTACTACCTCGTCTGCGGCATCTTCGGCGGGCTCGCGTACCTCCTGCTGAACCTGCTGGGCCGGGGGCTCGGGCTCAGCTTCCCGGGCGTGCTCATCAACGACATGCGGACCCCGCTCGTCGGCGCCTCGGCGGGCGTGTTCGGCGTCATCATGGCCTGCGCCTACATCAGCCCGAACACCATCGTCCAGCTCCTCTTCCCGCCCATCCCCCTGAAGATGCGCACACTCGCGTACGGGTACGTCGCGCTCGCGGCGTTCAACCTCTTCATCGGTAAGGGCCACAACCAGGGCGGCGACGCGGCCCACATGGGCGGGGCCGTCGCCGGGTACTTCTTCATCCGCAACTCCCACCTGCTCACAGACTTTTTCGACATCTTCAACGACTCGCGCAAGAACCCGGGCAAGAGCGCAGGCAGACGCCCCCGCTCCCGCGGCACGCCCTCCGACGCCGACGTGGACCGGGTGCTCGCGAAGGTCCAGAAGTCCGGGTTGCACGCACTGAGCGACCGGGAGAAGTCGATCCTCCGCGAAGCGAGCCGCTCGCGCGGCAGCTGACCGACAGGCTCGCCCACGGGCCCGAGCCCGGCGCGTACCATCCGCCGATGACCGTGGACCCCGCCTCACTCAAGCTCCAGATCCACCCCGCCGCCTGTCTGCGCGAGAAATGCAAGCCCGTGGAGGTCGACGACGAACTGCGCGCGATCGCGGCTCGCATGATCGAGGTCATGCGCTCCGCCGAGGGCATCGGGCTCGCCGCCCCACAAGTCGGGCTGGGGATGCGGATCTTCGTCTGTCACGTCCCGCCCGAGGGTGAGGGACCCCCCGCCGACGACGCACCCATCGCGTGCGCCGAGCCCGAGGTCTTCATCAACCCCGAGATCCTGGCGTACGAGGGCCCGCCCGAACCGTACGAGGAGGGCTGCCTGAGCCTGCCCGGGATCCTCGGCGAGGTGCGCCGCCCGCCGGTCGTCCGCGTGCGGGCGCTGGGGCTGGACGGCACCGAGTTTGAGCGCCGAGCCGGGGGCCTGCTCGGCCGCTGCTGGCAGCACGAGATCGATCATCTCGACGGCGTCATGATCATCGATAAAATGACCCAGATGAGCCGGCTCAAGAACCGCACCGCCCTCAAGCAGCTCGAGCGGCGCGGGCGGCGCGGGCGGTAGGATGCCCCCTGATGGGTGATCGCATGGACGTGGTGTACTTCGGCTCGGGCGCGTTCGGCGTGCCCACGCTCCGCGCGCTCGCCGAGCGACACACCGTCCGCGCCGTCGTCACCCAGCCGGACCGGCCGGCCGGCCGCGGGCGCAAGCTGACACCCAACCCGATCGCCGCGTTCGCCGCTGAGCACCTGCCCGACGCCGAGTTGATCAAGCCCGAGAAGGTCAATGACCCGGAGGTCGTCGCCCGCGTGCGCGCGTTCCCGGCCGACGCGTGGGTCGTCATCGCGTTCGGGCAGAAGCTGGGCACGGCGCTGCTCGCCGACCGGTTCGCGATCAATCTGCACGCGAGCCTGCTCCCCCGCTGGCGCGGGGCGGCCCCGATCAACCACGCGATCCTCGCGGGCGACACCCAGACGGGCAATTCGGTGATTACGCTCGCCGACCGGATGGACGCGGGGCTCGTCCTCGGGCGCTCGACGCGCGACATCCGCCCGGACCAGACGATGGGCGAACTGCACGACGAGCTGTCGGCGGACGGGCCGGAGATGATGCTCGACGTGCTCGAGCGTCACCGCGCGGGCACGCTCGATCCCGAGACGCAGGACGAGTCGCTCGTGACGCTCGCGGGCAAGCTCTCGCGGGCGGACGCGGTCGTGGACTTCACGAAACCGGCCGACGTCTGCCGGGCGCGCATCAACGGCCTGTCCCCGTGGCCGGGCGTGGCGGTCGAGCTGGGCGGGCAGCGCGTCAAGCTGCTGCGGGCCAGTGCGGAAGACGCGGGCCCCGATCACGAACAACCCCCGGGCACGCTCATCGACGCGCCGGGCGGCCTGGTGGCGTGCGGGTCGGGCGTGCTCCGGATCCTGGACGTGCATCCCGCCGGCGGGCGGGCGATGGGCTGGGCGACGTTCGCCCGAGCCGGGCGCATCGCCAAGGGTGACGCGGTCCGCGCGCCGGAAACGGTCCGTGACGAGGGACGGGCATGAGCCTGACACTCTGGGACATCATGGGCGTGGCATTGGGGCGAGATCGCCCGCCGCGCGTCATACGCCCGAAGCGGCGCCCGCGGGCGCGCGCGATCGAGGTCGTCGCCCCCCCGCCCAAGAAGGAAGCCCCCGCACCCGCGGGCTCGATGCGCGCGAAGTACGACGATGTCACCAAATGCATGCTTCGCGAGCACGGCGTCCGCGTGCGCAAATGGCGGACCAGCATGTCGGGCGTCGCGTGGCAGGTGATGTACCGCGACGGGACGCTCTCTAAGCTCATCGAGTCGCCCCGCCCGCGCGGACCCATGTCGGCCGCTGTCTTCCTGCACGAGATCGGGCACCACGCGATCGGGTTTGGGACCTACCGCCCGCGCTGCCTCGAGGAATACCACGCGTGGAAGTGGTCGCTTGAGCAGATGGAGGCGCAGGGGCTTAACGTGACGCCCGCGGTGCGCAAGCGGATGCGTGAGTCGATCGAGTATGCCGTCGCGAAGGCGGTGCGGCGCGGGATCAAGGCGCTGCCCGTCGAGATCGTTGAGTATCTTGAAGCTGAGGGGTCGCCGGCGTTCGCCCGTTCGGCGTGATGCTCGAGACCCTTCGCGGGGTTACGGCGACGCGAGCGGCACCCGCGCGGGCTTGCCGATCGTCCACCCGTGGTGCTCGCGGCCCGAGTCGTCCGCGCCGGCGGGCGCGCCCTCCTGGTCGAAGTGGAACAACATGAGCGTCGTACCGTCGCGCGCGAGTGTTCGGGTGGGCGTAAATGGGGCGCCGTACCGCGCGCCCTCGGACAGCCGAACCTCGTCGATCTGCCCAGCGAACCAGGCTTCGGGCCGGCTCGCAGCACGGGGGGACGCGCCGATGATCAGCGGCAACGCGGGGGCACTGATCGGCGCGCCCACGGGTTGCTCATCGACGAGCTCGCCGTTGATGAACAGGCGGGCCCGCTCGCCGTCGCAGGTGAGGGCGAGATGGCCCCAGTCGTCCCACGCCCAGGCATCGCGGGCACGCACGACGACGGGCTGCCCGCCGGCGACAATGAGCCCCGCGGGGACCGGGTCGCCCACGCCCGTGTATTCCCAGAAGATGCCCGCGCCGTCCGTGCCCGCATCGGCGTCGAGGGCCGAGACGACCGCGGCCCGCTCGCGCGGGCGCTTCGCGAGGACCCACGCCTCAAGCGTGAACGCGCCGGGCAGGGCGATGTCGGTCTCGATGGCGCTGCGCCCGTCCAGGCGCAGGGCGCCGCCCATGCCCGGATCGGTGCTCGCGGCGGCGAGGGACGCGTCGATGCGCGGGCGGATGGGCACGCTGACGTGCTCGACGAACCGGGCGACCTCGCCGTTGTCCATCTGCGAGCGGACCGAGACGCGGACGTGATCGAGCGGGCGTTGGGTGGAGAGGCTGCCGCCGGAGACAGCGACGTCCCACGCGAAGACAGCGCCGGGCTCGAGGGTGCCGTCGACGCGCTCGGGGCTGAACGCGGCGCCGATGCCCGAGGCGCACGCGACGGTGTACGGGAGCGGGCGGTCGGTCGGGTTGGTGAGCTCGACGTGGATGGATCCGGCGAGGGGCCCGCCGATGTCGCCGCGGACGGACCCGGTGACGGCAACCCACCCGCCGGCGCCGAGCCCGCGGAGCCGGTCCACCTCGGCGCCGGTCTGCCACGCCGCGGGGAGGACGCCGACGCGGTCGGCTTCGGGCGCCGTCGGGATCACGACGGGCGAGACGGAGCCCGGGCGGACGCGCACGAGCGTGATGTGCGGCCACGAGTACGAGTCGGTGTTGGCGCCGGGCGCGCGCCCATCGACGGGTCCGAGGGTGTAGTACGAGACGGAGCCGCGGGTGCCATCGTCGCGGTAGGTGCGGTTGGCCGAGGCGAAGACGGTGACGGGGCGCCCGTCTCCCGCGAGTACGGCGTGGGCACGCTCCCACGCGGACGGATCCGTGTTCCACAGGTCCGCGTGCGCAAAGACGAGGACCTGTTTCGCATCCGAGTGCGCGAGCGTCTCGCCGATCCAGGCGGCTTGGTCGTCGGAGACGCGTGCGGGCCCGCCGTCGTGGGTGTCGATCGCGATGACGAGGGCGAAGCGGTGGTCGAAGGCGTATCGGCGAGGGCCGAGGGTGCGGGTGTACAGGGCGGCGCGGGGGGCGTCGGGGCCGTCGCCCGCGAACTCGCTGTTGCCGGGCACGGGGTACCACGGCGCCCCGAGCCCGCCCATCAGTGTGCGGAGGGCGTCGGCCTGCTCGGTCCAGCGGGCGGTCGAGCCTGGGGCGGAGATG